>CAYHAT010000314.1:0-4502 GCA_964354675.1 uncultured Actinomycetota bacterium
CGCGGCGGCTCGCCGCGCCGGAAAGTCGCCAGGGTCACGTTGGCGGCGTAATCGCACCCCTCGCAGTAGGCGATGTCGTCCTCCCCCACCTCGGCGGGGACCATGAACTCGTGGGATACGTCGCCCCCGATGAGACCGGTGTCCGCCTCTACCGCCCGCCAGGTGCAGCCGCTGCGCGTGAACACCCGGCCGTAGGCGTCATACATGCCTTGATAGGATACGCGCATGCCCTCCTCGTCGCGGTCGAAGCTGTAACCGTCCTTCATGATGAACTCGCGCCCCCTCAGCAGGCCGAAGCGCGGCCTTATCTCGTCGCGGAACTTAGCCCCGATCTGGTAGAGGTTGATGGGCAGGTCGCGGTAGGAGGATACGTTGGAACGCACCAGGTCGGTGATGACCTCTTCGGCGGTGGGACCGAGGCCGAAATCCCTGTCGGCCCGGTCCTTGAGGCGCATCATCTCGGGTCCGTATTTCGACCAGCGCACGCTCTCCTCCCACAGCTCCCGCGGTTGCATGATGGGGAGGATGACCTCCTGGGCTCCCGCCGCGTTCATCTCCTCGCGCACGATGCGCTCGATGTTCCTCACCACCCGCGCGCCCAGCGGCAGCAGTTCGTATATCCCCGAAGCCACCCTGCGCAGGAAGCCGGCGCGCACCAGCAGCCGGTGGCTGGCGACCTCCGCATCGGACGGGCTCTCCTTGAGCGTAGG
This sequence comes from uncultured Actinomycetota bacterium, assembly GCA_964354675.1. Taxonomy (GTDB): domain Bacteria; phylum Actinomycetota; class Geothermincolia; order Geothermincolales; family RBG-13-55-18; genus SURF-21. The sequence goes on from CAYHAT010000314.1 coordinate 711, forward strand.
TATAAAGGAGCTTGCCTGCCTCATATTCCTTCCTCTTGCGATTCCTCCGCCTCTTCCGAGGCCATCTTCTTTACTTCTTCCAGTAGTACCTGTAACAGGTCCTCCTTGGGATACCATCCCGCAGGCTGCCCCCGGCGGAAGAGCAGGCCACGGTTCTTGCCCCCCGCGACACCCAGGTCGGATTCACGCGCCTCTCCCGGCCCGTTCACCGCGCATCCCATGACCGCGATGCGCAGGGGCGCCTTCACGTCAGCCAGGCGCTGTTCCAGCTCCGTCGCGATGGCGGCTACATCGATGCGCGTACGTGCGCAGGTGGGGCAGGCTACGATGTCCGGACCACGCCGCGATAACTCCAGGGCCTTTAGTATAGCCAGCCCGGCCCGCACCTCCTCCACCGGGTCACCCGCCAGGGAGACGCGGATGGTGTCCCCGATACCCTCGGCCAGCAAGGCACCGATGCCCACCGCCGACCGCACGGTGCCCGTCCAGGGCGTCCCCGCCTCGCTCACCCCCACATGCAGGGGGTAGTCCACCGCCTCGGAGAGGAGGCGGTAGGCCGCGATGGTCAGGGGCACCGACGAGGACTTCACGGAAACCTTTATATCATAAAAACCGTACTTTTCCAGGACCTCTATCTCCTCCAGGGCGCTCTCCACCAGGGCCTGCGCCGTGGGGTGCCCGTGGCGCTCCAGGATGTCGCGGCGCAGCGAACCCGCGTTCACCCCCACGCGTATGGGCACGCCCCGCTGCTTAGCGGCCTCGGCCACTTCTCTCACCTTGCCCTCGCCCCCGATATTCCCCGGGTTGATGCGCAACCCGTGCACCCCCGCCTCCAGGGCCACCAGTGCCAGGGAGTGGTCGAAGTGTATGTCCGCCACCACCGGGATAGGGGAGGCCGCGACTATCTCCTTCAGGGCGCGCAGGGTGCGCTGCAGGAGGTGGTCTTTTCTAAGGTTGGGGACCGCAACCCGTGCTATGCTGCATCCCGCCTCGGCCATACGGCTTATCTGCTCCAGGGTGGCCGCCGCGTCCTCGGTGGGGGTGTTGGTCATGGACTGCACGCTCAACGGGGCGCCTCCCCCTATGGGGACATCCCCGATCATCACGCGGCGGGTCAGTTTGCGCACGCTCATGGCAGGTTGATGGGGTTGGTTATGTCCAGCCGGAGCGTGAGTATGAACAGGATGAGGAAGAAGGCCAGTACCGCCACCGCCACCGGGTAGAGTTTGCGCATATCGACCTCCTTGCCGGTTATCTTCTCCCACGCCAGTACCAGCAGGTGCCCCCCATCCAGGGGAGGCAAGGGCAACAGATTGATATAAGCCAGGAAGAGGCAGATGAAGGCGAAGAAGTTGAGGAAATAGAACAATCCCTCGCTGGCGATCTGGCCCGCGGTGCGTGTTATCCCCACCACCGTCTGCGGCCTTTCCGCGGTGGGCTCCGATATCCCCAGGAGCTGTTTGAAAGTGGAGAGGTTGAAAACGCGGTAGACGCCGTAGCACACCCCCCAAGAAGCCTCCACGAACCACTCGCCCGTCTTGCCTGCCGCCCCCAGGAAGGAGTACTGCTCCATGTAGACCTCGGGGGAGACGCCGAGATATCCACTCCCGTCCTCCAACGTGGCCAACTGCGCGTTTATCTCCATCTCCTGGCCGTCCCGCTCGATGAGCAGCGTCACCTCCTGGCCGGGGTGCTCCCGGACATAAGAGCGCACCTCCTCCCAGTCGGTGACCTCCTGCCCGTCCATGGACAGGATGGTGTCCCCCTCCTGCAGGCCGGCGGCGTAGGCCGGCGTCTCGGTCTCCGAGCCGTCCATGTACTGCCCGACCGACGCGATGGTGGAGGTGTATTTGTCGACATTGGGATAGCCGATGAGCCAGATGGTGAAGAATATGATGAGCAGCGCCAGGAGGATGTGCATGAGCGAGCCGGAGAAGATGATCCAGAACCGCTTCCAGTACGATACGCCTTTGTAGGAGTGGGGGAAGTCCTCGGGGCTGAGCTCCTCCTCTGGATTCATGCCCAGTACCTTGACGTATCCCCCCACCAGTATCCACTTGATGCCGAACTCCGTGTCCCCCCGCTTGGTGCTCCAGATGCGGGGGCCGAAGCCCACGAAGAATTCCGGCGTCTTCACCCCGGCCAGCCGCGCCGCGATGAAGTGCCCCAGCTCGTGCACGACCACCAGGAATATTATCACTAATAGGGCGATGAGCACGGTGAACACGATTCCCATGTCAGCCTGCCTCCCCCGCCGCTTCCTCCGCCGTTGCGCGCGCCCATCCCTCCGCTACCGTCACGTCATCCAGGGAGCGCGCCCCCGCCGGCTCGTATCGTTTCAGGGTCTCCTCGATAACCCTTTCGATATCCAGGAAACCTATCCTTCCCTCCAGGAACGCGGCCACCGCGACTTCGTTGGCCGCGTTTAACACAGCTGTCGCCAGGCCTCCCTCCCTCCCCGCCCGGTAGGCCAGGTCCAGGCAGCGGAAGGCGTCCCGGTCCACTTCTCCGAAGGTGAGGCTGCCCAGGGCGGCCAGGTCGGTATTCTTGAAGGGCGGTCCCCACCTCTCCGGGTAGGAGAGGGCCAGGGCTATGGGCAGCCGCATATCCGGCACGCTGAGCTGGGCGGAAAGGGAGCCGTCCCGGAACTCCACCAGGGAGTGGACGACGCTCTGGGGATGGGCCACCACCTTTATGGCGTCGTAGGGCAACCCGAAGAGATAGTGGGCCTCGATGACCTCCAGGCCTTTGTTCATCAGGGTGGCGGAGTCAACGGTTATCTTCTTACCCATGCTCCAGGTGGGATGAGCGAGGGCGTCCTCCACGGTCACGCCCGCCAGCTCCTCCCGGCTGCGCCCGTAGAAGGGGCCGCCGGAGGCGGTGAGGACGATAGCATCCACTTCTGAAACGTCCTCTCCCCGCAGGCAGTGAAAGATGGCGCCGTGCTCCGAATCGACGGGGATGAGTTCCCCGCCCACCTTGAGCGCCTCCAACACCAGTTCTCCTCCCGCCACCATGCTCTCCTTGTTCGCCAGTGCCAGCCTCTTGCCGGCCCCCAGCGCCGCCAGGGTGGGCGGCAGCCCTGCCGAGCCCACCACGCCGTTCAGCACCACGTCGGCCATGGGATACACCGCGGCCTCTACCAGGCACTCCGGGCCTGCGGCCACCTCGATACCCGTGCCCGCGAGGCGGGAACGCAATACAGCCGCCGCCTCCAGTAAGACCATGCCCACCAGCAAAGGCCGGTAGAGGCGGGCTTGCTCCTCCAACAGTTCGACGTTGGAATGGGCGGTGATGGCTACCACCCTCAAGCGTTCGGGGTGTGCGGCCACGACCTCCAGGGCCTGGGTTCCGATGGAGCCGGTGGAGCCCAGGATGGCCAGCCCGCGCGTCTCTGTCTTGCCGTTCATAAAGACATTATAAAGGTTGAGGCTGCGCGAAGCCCTCGTCATATATCAGGGATTCTCGCCATCTCTGGATCGGTTGTATTAGAATATTCAATGTCTGGCTCATGTGAGCGGCTTTCCAGTGTCTGTGTTGAAACTGTAAGGCAGCTTCGCGAGAAGGGGGTAAGAAAATGGTTAAACTCGTTTACTGCGTCCGCAAGCGTTCCGATCTGAGCGATGAGGATTTCCACGATTACTGGCTCAACCAGCATGGGCCGCTGGTAGCAAGACTGGCTCCCGGCCTGAACCTCAAGCGGTATGTCCAGAGCCATACCATGTCCCTGGATCTAAACGAGATAATCAAGGCGACGCGTGGGCTGAAGGATCACTACGACGGCCTTGCCGA
>CAYHAT010000315.1:0-4478 GCA_964354675.1 uncultured Actinomycetota bacterium
CCACCACGCCGCGGCAGGGTATGCCCAGTACCAGGATACGCTCGCGGTCGTAGGCCTTCTCCTCCATCTGCTGCACCAGCGCGCGGGAGTCGCAGCCCTTGACCATCACCGCGACCTTGCGCAGGTCGGGCTCCTCGCCCCGCTTTACCGGGAGCTTCTCCTCCAGAACGATGTAGCTGGCCAGGTTGTTCACACAGGCCGGCGTGAACATGAGCTGTTCCACCTCGTCCGGACCCATGACGAAGGCGGGGCGAGCCCGGAAGCCGTAGGTGCCGGGGCGGTACCCGATAAGCTCCCTCACGTCCTCCCTGGAGATAACCTCCTTGGCTGTCTGCCTGAGTTTAGTTAGGTCTACCAATTTAGGTGCCTCCGTTTGAACTGATCCATGGGTCCGATCTCCTTGATGCCGCCCACAACCTCCTCGATGACTTCCTTCCATTTGGCGCCCTCGGAGGCCGAGACCCAGCTCATGCGCACCCTATCGGGCTCAACGCCCAGGTACTCCAGGAAGTTGCGCATGAGGTTGAAACGGCGCCGCGCGTAGTAGTTGCCATGCATGTAATGGCAGTCGCCGGGGTGGCATCCGGAGATGAGCACTCCGTCTGCCCCCTCCTGCAGCGCGTTCATCACGAAGAGGGGGTTTACCCTGCCCGAGCACATGACCCGGATGACCCGCACGTTGGACGGGTACGAGATGCGCGAGGTGCCGGCCAGGTCAGCCCCGGCGTAGGAGCACCAGTTGCACAGGAAGGCCACGATGTTGGGCTCGAAATCGCTGTCGGTCTTCTCCGCCATTGCTTATCTCACCCCCAGGGCCTGTATCTGCGGCAGCAACTGCCAGTCCTTGAAGGAGCGCTGCTGGATGGAACCGGACAGGCAGGCCGCGGCGCAGGCGCCGCACCCCTTGCACAGGGCCTCGTTCACCCGGGCCACGTTCACCGTCCAGCCTATGCGGTTGACCTCCACCAGTTCGATGGCCGTGTAGGGGCAGATCTCCACGCAGAAACCACAGCCGCGGCAGGTCGCCTCGTCCACGAAGGAGGTCTGGGCTTCCACCTTGACCTTGCCCGAGGCCATGGGGATCATGGCCGCCGAAGCGGCTCCCTTGGCCTGGGCGACGGCGTCCGGGATGTCCTTTGGCCCCTGGCATACGCCGGCCAGGTAGATACCGTCGGAGGCGGTGTCCACCGGGCGCAGCTTGGGATGCGCCTCCAGGTAGAAGAGGTCCGAGGACTGGGAGAGCTTGAGCAGGTCGATGATCTCACGGTTGTCCGAGCGCGGGCACAGGCCCACGGAGAGGACCACCATGTCCGTCTCGTGCTCCAGGGGAGTAGAGGTAAGGGTGTCCTCGGCCTTGACTATCAGCTTGTCGCCCTTCTTGTAGATCTCCGAGGGGTTGCCGCGGATGTAGCGCACGCCCTCGCGGCGCACGCGGTCGTAGAACTCCTCGAAGCCCTTCCCGAAGGCGCGCACGTCCATGTAGAAGATGGTCACGTCGCAGTCGTGGATCTTGTCCTTGACCAGGTGGGCCAGCTTCGCCGTATACATGCAGCAGACGCGGGAGCAGTACTCGTTGCCCACGCTCTTGTCGCGGGAGCCCACGCACTGGATGAAGGTGACGCTCTCCGGCATGCGGGGCGGCGCTTCCTCCTCGCCTTCCTTCTTCTTTTTCTTTTTCTTACCCCGTTCGAGCATGACGATCTTGCCGCCGGTGGGGCCGGAGGCGTTTACCAGGCGCTCGAACTCCAGGGCGTTGAGCACGTTGTCGTAGGTCCCGTAGGCGTATTCCGGCTTCAGCTTGGAGTCGAAGATGTCGAAGCCGGTGGCCACGATGATGGTGCCCACCTTGAACTCGACCATCTCGTCGGTGAGGTCGAAGTTGACCGCGCCAGCCTGGCAGGCGTCCTTGCACTTGGGTGATTCACCGCACTTGCCCTTGGACAGCAGCAGGCAGGTCTCCTTGTCGATGGTGTACTTGGCGGGGACCGCCTGCGGGAAGGGCAGGTAGATGGAGCTGCGCATGCCGACGCCCTCGTCGAACTCGTTGGGGATGCGTCCGGCCTGGCGGCAGGCCTCGGCGCAGTCGCCACAGCCGGTGCACTTCTCCATGTCCACGTAGCGGGTCTTCTTGCGCACCTTGATGTCGAAGTTCCCGATGTAGCCGCCGATCTCCTCCACCTGCGAGTAGGTCATGAGCTCGATGTTGGGGTGGTTGGCCACATCCACCATCTTGGGGGTGAGGATGCAGGCCGAGCAGTCCAGGGTGGGGAAGGTCTTGTCCAACTGGGCCATGTGCCCGCCCACGGTTGGGCTCTTCTCCACTAAATAGACCTTGAAGCCCGCGTCCGCGATGTCCAGGGCGGACTGGATGCCGGCGATGCCGGCCCCGATGATCAGGCAGGAGGGCTCCACGTCCACCTCTTTGACGTCCAGCGCCTCCAGCCGGCGGGCCTTGACCACCGCCGCCTCGATGACGCGCTTGGACTTCTCCGTCGCGGCGATGGGGTCCGGGTGCACCCACGAACACTGTTCCCGGATGTTTGCCATCTCCAGGAAGTAGGGGTTGAGGCCGCCGGAGAGGAGCGTCTTGCGGAAGGTGGGTTCGTGCATACGCGGGGAGCATGAGGCCACCACCACGCGGCTCAGGCCCATCTTCTCGATGTCATCGATGATCAGCGCCTGCCCCGGGTCCGAACACATGTAGCTGTAGTTGCGGGCCACCACCACGTCCGGGAGGGTCTGCGCGAACTTCACGACCTCCTCCACGTCCACGGTGCCGGCGATGTTCGTTCCGCAATGGCAGACGTAGACACCGATCCTCGGTTTACCGTTCATATGTCTCTTTTCCTCCTCGTGCCTCGGTTAAAAGGTCGTTTATACTGCAATTTCATTATGGCAACCGGAGGAGCCCGGGCTCAATGACAACCCTTAAGCGCCCTTCAACTCCTTGACCTTTTCCACCAGCTTGGGGACCACCTTGAAGAGGTCGTCCACGATACCGTAATCGGCGATGCCGAATATGGGGGCGTCGGGATCCTTGTTGATGGCCACGATGACCTCCGAGCCCTTCATGCCGGTGACGTGCTGGAACGCTCCCGAGATGCCCACGGCCAGGTAGAGCTTGGGCTTTACCGTCTTGCCGGAGATGCCCACCTGCCGGTCGGAGGGGAGCCAGCCGGCATCCACCACCGCGCGCGAGGCCGCCAGGTCTGCGCCCATGGCCTGGGCGAGTTCCTCTACCACGGGCAAGTTCTTGTCCTCGCGTATGCCGCGGCCCACGCCCACCAGCAGGGTGGATTGGGTGATATCGACCTCGCCCACCTCGGGCTCCACGTACTCGAGGAACTTGCGGTAGGGGACATCCTCGGTGACCGGGTTGTCTACCTTGACGATCTCCCCGGACTTGGAGGGCTCTTCGGCCACGAAGGTGGCCTCGCGGATGGTGAGGATGTAGAGGTCGGCGTCCTTCAACGTAAAATGCGCGTCCAGCTTGCCGCCATAAAACGTGCGGGTCGGCTTGGGCTTGTCCCCTTCCATCTCCATGGCGGTGACGTCGGTCACCAGCGAGGCGCCCAGCTCGACCGCCAAGGCGGGAGCCAGGTCCACGCCCTGAGCGGTGTTGCCCATGAGGACCACACCCGGGCCGTGCTCCTTGATGAGGGCGGAGAGGGCCTTCTGGTAGACAGCTGAGTTATAGTTATCGAACATGGCGTCGTTGACGTAGAGGACCTTGTCCGCGAAGCCGGCGGCCTTGTCCGCGAAAGCGTCTACGTCCTTCCCCAGCAGGACGGCGACCACGGTCCCGCCCAGCTTGGCGGCGCCCGAGAGCATCTCCACGGACACGTCCCGCATCTCGCCGCGACGGTGCTCTATGAGTACGAAGATGTCTTTCATTTATACCAGCCCCTTCTCCTTCAAGATGGCGGCCAATTTCGCCGCGGTCTCCTCGGGCTCGCCTTCCAGTATCTCGGCCATCTCGCCGACCACCGGAGGCGTGAAACTATCCAGCACGGCCCAGGAACCTGCCTCCCCCAGATCGGAGGCTTCCAGTCCCAGGTCGGCGGCGGACTTCAAGGCGATCTCCTTCTTGGCCGCCTGCTTGATGCCCTTGAAGGAGGCGTAGCGCGGCTCGTTGATGCCGGTCTGGATGCCCAGCACGCAGGGCATGTCGATCTCGAGGAACTCCATAAGGCCGCCCTCGAGCTCCCTGCCGACCTTGGCCTTCTTGCCGGGCTCGAGGATCTCCACCTTCTTCACGTAGGTGGCGTGGGGCACGCCCAGGAGTTCGGCCAGGGCCACCGGCACGGCGGCGAAACCGTCGTCGTCGGTCAGGGCGCCGGTGAAGACTACGTCGTACTCCAGGCCCTTGATGGCGGCGGCCAGCGCCTTGGCGATGGCCAGGGCGTCTCCCCCGGCGAAGGCGTCGTCCTCCAGGCGGATGGCCTCGTCCCCGCCCTTGGCCAGGGCCATGCGGATGA
>CAYHAT010000316.1:0-4452 GCA_964354675.1 uncultured Actinomycetota bacterium
ATAACCTCGGCGACTCCAGTGATCGTGCCGCCGGTGCCCACGCCGGCCACGACGTAATCAACCTCTCCCGAGGTATCCCGCCATATCTCCTCGGCGGTGGTGAGGCGATGGGTCTGCGGGTTCGCCGGATTCTTGAACTGCTGCGGCATAAATGCACCGGGCGTTCTCTCCAGCAGGCGCTCCGCTTCCTCTATCGCCCCCCTCATGCCCAGCTTTCCCGGCGTCAGCACCAGCTCAGCCCCCAGTGCCTCAAGCAGCCGCCTGCGCTCCAGCGACATGGTTTCTGGCATGGTAAGTATTAACCGATAACCCCTAGCAGCACAAACAAAGGCCAGCGCTATGCCAGTATTCCCGCTGGTAGGCTCGATGATTACCACACCCGATTTGATCTTCCCCTCCCTCTCGGCAGCGTCAATCATGGCGACGCCGATCCTGTCTTTCACGCTGGACAGGGGGTTGAAAAACTCCAGCTTGGCCACCACCCGCGCCCCTAAGCCCCGGCTGATGTTATTCAGCCTGACCATCGGGGTATTACCCACCAGCTTGGTAATATCATCTGCAATACCTGGCATCTATCCTCCTATAAAAGTCAGGCTATCATTTTAGCCTATACGAAGCGCAGTAGCAACCCTTTACACAGCACGAATGAGGACCATGATTATGCTTTGTCATATCTGTTGTCTATCTATGGTGATGATTTCGTCACCTGTCTTTACGGTTCCGCCACGGATAACTTTGCCGAAGATGCCCTCGGTGGGCATAACGCATGTGCCGGCCTGCCGGTAGATGGCGCAGGGTGTGTGGCATTCCTTGCCGATCTGCGTGACCTCAAGGACGATGTCTTTTCCTATCGATATCTTTGTGTCGATGGGCAGTGAGACGAGGTCGATGCCCTCGGTAGTCAGGTTCTCCGCAAAGCTACCGGGCCCGACTTTTAATCCCAGCGCCCTCATCTTATCGATGCTCTCAATAGCCAGCAGGCTCACCTGCCGATGTGTGTTGCAATCAGCGTGTGCGTCACCGACAAGGCCGCCATCTAAGACCTGGCATTGGCCCACGACTTTTTTTCGTGTTCCTTTTTCCCCGCTCTTGCAGACAGCTACTATTTTTGCCATTATGGCTCTCTCGCCTGCTCTATCGTGCCACCACCCACTACAATTTCTCCATCGTAAAAAACTATCGCTTGCCCAGGGGTTATAGCCATCTGTGGCTGTTTGAACTTTACATGTACCCTGCCCCCACCGAGCAAGGGTGTCACCACCGCATCGGCCTCTTGATGACGATACCTCAACCTAGCTTTCAACTCGATTGATTGCTGCGGCGGATCAATTGATATCCAGTTAAAATCGGTGGCGATAAGCTCATCCCCATAAACCTCCTTTTTAGTACCAACGACAATAGCGTTTCGCTCTCGGTCGATATCAACCACATATAATGGCTCCCCAAACGATATGCCCAGCCCGCTGCGCTGCCCTATAGTATAAAATGCGATTCCTCGGTGCTCCCCCAGTGTATTACCTTGACTATCTAACATCGGCCCAGGACGTGCTGACCCTACTAGAGAAGAATAACCGCCGCTAATGAAATTCTGACTCTCCGGTTTATCATGAACACCTAATCCGATATCTGCGGCTATCTTCCGTACCTCCTCTTTTTTATAGATGCCCACAGGGAAAAGTGAACGGCTAAGTTGCTCCTGTGATAAAGCAAATAAAAAGTATGACTGGTCTTTGGCTAAGTCTCTAGCCTTCTTGAGTAAATAGCGACGATTACTCTCATCATGTTCTATCCGGGCATAGTGCCCGGTGGCAAAACAATCAAATTCGATTCCGCTATCGCGAGCCTTCCCAATCAGAGCGTCGAACTTGATCCGTCGGTTGCACCTGACGCATGGATTGGGGGTTCTCCCCGACAGGTACTCATTACAGAAGTAATCCAGCACCTCAGCCTTGTATTCTTTTGTTAAGTCAACAATATGCAAAGGGATGCCCAGAATATCGGCGACCTTCTGCGCATCCTCTATATCCTCTCTTTCGCCGGGCCCGTAACAGCCATGGCGCTTACCCTCGACGGCGGCGGATTCCCCATCCCAAATCCGCATGGTCACACCGGTAACCTCGTAGCCCTGATCCTTAAGCAGAACAGCAGCCACAGATGAATCCACCCCACCGCTCATCCCGACAACTACTCGCGACATATCACCATTCACCACTGTCCATCATTATGCACACAGCAAGCCATGCCGGCTAGAGAAACTTACCCGCCAACTTGTAGGTCTGCGCGACACGTTTGTCGGAAACATCCCACCTTTTGAGTTCGGCCCGCACCAAAGCCTGATGCTTCTTGCTGATATCGCGCAAGGCATTGCCAGCAGACTTACGAACGTATTCGCTATCGTCGTCCCGCAATTTGCTTAGCAACTTTACAGCTATATCTGGATGGTCCTTAAAATACGGCCTGCCCGTCCATATCCTCAACCCCTCGGACGCCGCCCGCCGCACGTTCGGCAAAGGATCGGCGAGCCAATCTTTAATTACAGGCAGCACCCGCTCGTACCCAACATCCGCGCAATACCTGTCGAAGGCCTGCGCCAGAACCTCCTGCACACGCCAGTCTTCATCCATACTCACGCGGCTTCGCAGAAAATCCAGGCTCTCATGCGACTGCGCGGCAAGCCGGCCAAAGATAAACGTCGCCAGTTCACGCGCCTGGTGGCTCTCAGAAGCGAACAGCCCCTTCGCGAGATAAAGGCTCTCATCAGCGGTGTTTCCCGATACGACTTCGTCCGCCGCGCGCCTGATATCCGTCCATGCGTGCTCAATCTTCTGAACTCGTTGTATGAGCTGTTCAATAGTGTCCATATTTCACTCAGCATCGTAGACGGCAGACACCGACGACTACTCGCGACATAGCTATCCTTTGGCGCCCTGCTTCTCCAGCGCGCCGTAGAACGCCCGCCAGAATGGATCGACGATAGGATGCTTCAGCTTCCTTTCTCTCCCTTTCTCCACCAGAACCATACCTTTATCTGGCTTCGTGAGCTCTCCGACGATCGACGATTTTATCCCCTTCCGTGATAAGGCCTCTATGACTTCCTGCGCCCTGTGCTCCTTGCAGGCGATGATGAGCGTGCCCTCGCTGATCGAGGCGTATGGATCGATGCCGAAATAAGAGCATATTTCACTGACGCACGGCTCGACCACGATGGCTTCCTTTTCGATCTTGGCTCCGAGATTAGCCGCCTGCGCCACCTCGTAGAGGCCGCCCCATATGCCGCACTCGGTAGCATCGTGCATGGCGGTCACGCCTTTGTCCCGCACACCAACGCCTATCGCGGTCATCGCGTCTTCGACAACCGACATCTTGTAAAATATCTTCTCCGCTTTCCTGCTGAAGGCGCGGCCGAACTCCTGCTCGATAAGCTTCGGGAACATCGTGGATAGAATGCCCGTGGCCTCAATGGCCGGGCCCTTCGTGATTATTATCTTATCCTCTGCCTTAGCCAGCTTAGGTGTGACGTATTCGTTCTTACCGCCGACGCCGATCACGGTAGCCCCGCCGACCATGGGGTAATGGCAATTCTCGTATCGGGCGGTGTGGCCGGTAACGACGGTTATGCCGAGCTTTTCGCACTCCCGGTGCATGGTATCCCACATTATGGTAAGCTGTTCCTTGGTGATCTCCATCGGCAGGTTCAGGTCGATGGACAGGTACGCCGGCTTGAGCCCGCTGGTCACCGAATCCGAGGCCAGGATGTGGATGGCGAACCATGCAGCCCGCTCCCAGCCGTACTCGGGGACGATGAACACCGGGTCTGTGGTCAGCGACACCGCTTTGTTACCGATCTCCACGATGCCGACATCGACGCCGTGCTGAGGGCCCACCAGAACCTTATCGCTCTTAGCCCCCAGTCGTGGGAATATCAACTCAGTGAAAATCTCAGGCGATATCTTGCCGATCGCCGGTAGCTCAGTCATATCACTTGTTCTCCTCGTTCTCTTATCACACGCTGCAACGATCTTCTACTCAACCTTAGGTTGAGGTTGGGAATCCTCTAGTTTCTTAGTCCTTCCGGACTTGAATCTGTAAATCAAAAGCCCGATCAGTAAAAACACAACGATACCAGCCACCACCCAACACCATAGGAGCGAAGAAGGCTTGGAGAACTCGGCTGTAATAATTTCGGAGAAATCCACTACAAAGGACACGTTGGCCTGAGAGCCGGTGACGCCGCCCTTCCATCCAGCAAAGTGGTAGCCCTCCGCAGCTACCGCTGTGATGTTCACTGTTGTCCCAGAGGCATATTGAATGGAGACCGACGTTTGATTAGCGCTGGTAGTGAAGGATTCGAAGGGAGTCTCAACCGTAACTGAGCCCCCCAAAGGCGAGCTGACATTGACAGTAATGGTGTGAAGGCCTCCAGGTGCAACGAAATCGGCGGTTATGACGCGA
>CAYHAT010000317.1:0-4422 GCA_964354675.1 uncultured Actinomycetota bacterium
CTCCAGCGCGGTGATCGGCCTTGCCTGCAGCAGGAAGATCCTCCCACCGGCGGCCGCCCATTCTATATCCAGAGGGTGCCCGAAAACCCCTTCGGCCCGCATGGCCATAAGTGCCAGTAACTCCGCCACGTTCTCGTCGATGCAATAATCGCTGCGAGCGCCGTCCCCGCGGGAGCTGGCGATGACCTTGATGCCCCGCTTGGAGAGCACGAAGCGGTCCGGCGCCGCCCTGCCCGAGACGAGAGCCTCGCCGAGACCGGGTATGGCTTCTATGGTGATGCGGTCGTCCCTGCCGGTTACGGGATCGGCCGTGAAGATGACGCCGGCCGCCTCCGCCGGGATGAGTTCCTGCACGATCACCGCCATGTCCACGTCGAGATGGTCGAAGCCGTTCCGCTCCCGGTAATCGAAGGCCCGCTCCGTCCACAATGACGCCCAGCACTCCCTTACCGCCTCGAGGCATCTCTCCACATTCTGGACATCGAGAAAGGTGTCGTATTGCCCCGCGAAAGAGCTCCCGGCCAGGTCCTCGGCCGTGGCTGACGAGCGCACCGCCACCGCGTCCGCCCCCAGGTCTCGGTACATGCGTGCGATTTCTTCTCCCAGTTCATCCCGCAGGGTGGCCGCGGTTATCCTCTGCCGCAACGTCTTGAGTGCAGCACTTCTCTCCTCGAGATGGGAGGTAGCGATACTTGCGGCGAGGTACCTCACCTCACCGGCAAGGAGGTTTTCCTCCAGGTGCTCACGGTAGGCGGAGCAGGTGATGTAGAATCCCGGGGGGACGGGAAGTCCGGCACGGGCCAGGCGCGCCAGGCCCACCGCCTTGGAGCCCGCTGAGCGCCGGTCCGCCTCGCCCAGCGCATGCAGGGAAACGATATGTGGTGAACGCAACGTGCCTCCGGTTCCTCGCCACCCGCAGTATCCACGTTATTTATCGAGAGAAGGGTCGCGCCCCTGAAGCCGCGTAGGGTTGAGATATGCCCCAGGCATGTTCCGGTGTGGATCCGGGGGGTGCCTATTGATTGTTAGCAATGCTAATGAAATGACGGATGTTAAGGGCCGACCCCAATGGTTTGAGCCCAGGTGTGTCTGACCCCGGGGCGTGACGGGTGGTAGGATCGCGGCACCCGGAGTCGGATAGGGAGATATCAGAGATACGTCGCTGCGATGCGTCCACGAAGAAAGGAAGTGCGCTATTCATGCCGATCAACGCGCAAGATCATTACGACCAGGTGACCGACGCATGGAAAGAGTTCATGGGAGACAATCTTCATTTCGGCTGCTTCGAGACCGAGGATATGGAGCTGCCCCAAGCCACCGAGATGTTGATAGAGAAGATGCTGGAGCTCTGTGATATCGCTAAGAAAACCAGGATCCTGGACGTGGGATGCGGTATCGGTGGCCTGGAACAACCGCATCCTCACAGGAATATGCCGACAGGTTCACCCATAGATGCGAGATACTCGAGGACTTTTTCACCCAAGGTCTCTTCGGGTATGGGATGCTGCGGGCGATAAGATAATATCCCTTATCGCTACAAGGCCGTGAACTCGGTGCGGGCGATGATGTCGTCCTGGATGGAGCGGCCGAGGTCGGTGAAATAGGCGCAGTAGCCGGAGACCCGCACCACCAGGTCGGAGTAATCCTCGGGGTGCACCTGGGCGTCCCGCAGGGTAGCCGTATCGACCACGTTGAACTGTACGTGCCTCCCGCCCATGGCGAAGTAAGCCTCGATCATGGAGGCGAGCTTTGCCGCCTTCTCCTCCGTGTCCAGCAGCGAGGGGGATAACTTGATGTTCAGGGCAGTGCCGTCTGAGAGCAGTGCGCTCCCGGCGGAGGCGGCAGACTGCAGCACGGCGGTGGGCCCGCCGGTCTCGGTGGCGTTGACCGGTGAGATGCCGTTGGAGACGGGCTCTCCCGCCTTCCTGCCGTCGGGGGTCGCCCCCAGGGACATGCCGTCCGCTACGTGCACCCCGTATGAAAAGATGCCTGGCCTGTAGAACCCGCCCCTGCCGCAGGGGTGCTTCCTGACCTCGCGGCAGAACACCTCCGCGATCCACCCAGCCAGTTCATCCACCTCCGGGTCATCCGTGCCGTATTTCGGGGCTTTGACGAGCAGTTCCCGGCGCAGCGCCTCCGCATCCTTGAAATTATCGCGCAGGTGCCCGACCATCTCCTGCATGGACAACATGTTTTTCTCGAATACCACCCAGCGCAGGGCGGCCAGCGAGTTGGCCACCGTGCCCAACCCCCGTCCGGTGATGGAGCCGTAGTTGTACCTGGCCCCACCCCGGGTCATGTCCGCGGCATGCTCCAGGCAGCCCTCCAGGGTGGCGGACACCAGCGGGCTGGGGAAAGACTCGGCGTAGGCCCGGTCCTTCGCCTCCACGGCGCGCACCAGTTTATCCACGTTGAAAGCAAGTTGTTCCTCGAAGGCTTTCTTCACATCGGCGAAGTCCCGGAAAGCGCCGGGGTCGGGGGTGGGCGCCCCTATCCGGATGCCGGTGATCACCGCCCGCCCCTCGTTCAGGGCCATCTCCAGCACTCCCACCAGGGAGACGTCGTTGCCCGCCGTGCAGGCGAAGGCGTTGCCGGTGGAGGTCGGCTCCACGCAGCCCACGATGGAGTAGTCCCTGGCGTCCTCCAGCGCGAAGCCGTCCTCGACCAGCTCGCCCACGACCAGCTCGTCGTTGAAGAACGCCTGCCCGGAGGTGTAGCGATAGGATTCGCATGCTCTCAGGAGGAAGTCGCGCGGCGTTCTGGAGGAGATCCTGATGCACAGGTTGTTGGCCAGCGCCCTCAGGTTCTCGTGGGCTTCCAGGAAGAGATAGGAGAGTTCGTTGGTGGCATCGGCTCCCTCCCGGTCCAGGCCGCCTATGGTGATGGTGTTGGAGCCCACGCCCATCTCGCTGGCGGTGTCTTTTCCTATCTCCACCAGCATGATGAGGAAAGTGGCGAGCTTGACGTAGAGGTCCTCGACCGCTTCCTGTGCCCTCTCACGGGTCATGCGCCCCGCCTGCAGGTCCGCCTCGTAGTAGGGATAGAGGTACTGGTCCACGCGCCCCAGCGAGAGTATCTCCGCCATGCCGTAGCTGATGCACATGGCCACCTGGGTCATCCAGATGCACTGCAGCGCCTCCATGAAGGTGCGGGGAGGCTGTGCCGGGACCCTGCGGCATCTCGCGGCGATCTCCAGCAGCTCGGCATGCCGTTCCCCATCCGCCTCCTGTGCCATCGACTCCGCCAGGCGCGCGTAACGCAGCGAGTATGCGCATACCGCCCCCGCGGCCACCTGTACCGCCTCCAGGAAATCCCTTGCGTGCTTGTACTCCGCCTCGGAGTGCTCGTACTCCGCCTCGGAGTGCTCGTACGCCTCATCGGACGGATCGAGCCGCTCCATCCCTCGCCGCGCTTTCTCCGCGATGCCCTCGAACCCGAGCTCCAGCACCCGCCGGTGACCGGGGACCAGGTGGCCCTGGACATCGAAGACGGTAAGCGCCAGGTTGGGCCTGAGCCCGGACAGCTCCTTGCCCATGCTGCGCAACTTTGCCGCGCCCTTCAAGCTCCCGCCCATGGTCAGTTTACCGAGCTTTGCCAGGTTCTTCCATCCCATCCCCTTGACGATACGGCGCACGGCGGTCGGGCTCAAGGTCTGTGCCTCGTAGATGCCCTCCTCCTTCCAGATGCGGATCTTGCGCTCCCGCGCCGTTCTTCCCCTCCAGTAGGGCAGGATATCCTCCATCAGCTCGCGGCGTTCCTCCTCCGCGATGTGGAAACGGTGCCGTGGGCGGTCGACGAGGCGGTCCAACTCGTGCGCGATGACCGCGTTGAACTCCCCCCGCTCCACCGGGATAACGCCGGCCAGCCTCTTGGCCGTCTTCACTCCCACCAGCAGTTCGTCGTCCTCGATCCTGATGGTCATGTTGCGCAGGGTTTCCTCCAGGGCCCGGGCCGCTCGCATACATGGAAGCACGTCTTCCGTTATCTTCCAGGTATCTGTATAAAACCGCGCCCGCTCGATATCGATCTCGTAGGGGCTCGCGAGCAGCCTCTCCTTCAGCCTGCGGCCCCTCGCGGTGGGAACGCCCCTGGTCTTCACGGTCTCCACGCTCTCTACCTCCCGGTCCCCTACGCATACCCTACGTTTATGAACAACAAGATTATATCCCCTTTTACCGCCACCGCATTACCCGTGCCGGGGGGTGGGACAGCAACACACGATCGCGGTGAAGGCGAAAAGGTAAAGAGCAGGCTTCGGAATGTTTCCTGACCTGCTCTTAGAAACTGGTAGCGGGGGGGAGATTCGAACTCCCGACCTTCGGGTTATGAGCCCGACGAGCTACCTGACTGCTCCACCCCGCGACGATTTTCAACGTTCTAAGTATATATGTATCAGCAAGCAATGCAAATGTAAAGGAAGCC
>CAYHAT010000318.1:0-4363 GCA_964354675.1 uncultured Actinomycetota bacterium
CTGACCCCAAGGCTTGATGAAAGGCCTCGCGCACTATTCTCGGTCAGCCTGGCTCGCGATGACAGACCGACCCTTACCGGAAGAAATAACTTACTTTTTCCCGCGGAAGAAACGACGTTCCTTGGCGTCCTCTTCCTCGGGCTGCGGGGCGTAGTAATAGTAGTGGTAATAGCCGTAGCGGGTGGATGGGGCTATGTTATTGATGACCAGCCCCAGGATGCGAGCGTTCACCTTGCGCAGCAGTTCGGAGGAACGGCGGCCACCTTCGCGGTCGGCCCTGGTGTAGCCGGCCATAAGGATAACACCGTCCACCATGGGCGCCAGCGCCATGGCGTCAGAGGCGGCCAGCACCGGCGGGGAGTCCACCAGGACGAAGTCGGCGAACTGCTTCACCTTTTCGAAGACGGTGCGCATGGCCTCGGAGGCCACCAGCTCGGCCGGGTTCGGGGGCTTCACTCCCGCCACCATGACGTAGAGGTTATCGTAGCCGGTCGGCTGCACCGCATCCTCAAGGGGGATAGTCCCGGATAGCACGCCGCTCATGCCCTTGCCCGGCGACACTTTGAAGTACCTGTCCAGCACCGGCTTGCGCAGGTCGGCCTCGACCAGGAGCACCTTCTTTCCCATCTCCGAGAGTGCGGCTCCCAGGTTGACCATCACCGTGGACTTGCCCTCCTCGGGGCCGGCCGAGGTGAAGAGGATGACCCGGGTCTCGCCCTCCAGGTTGAGGAACTGCAGGTTGGTGCGGAGGGTGCGGTATCCCTCTACCGCCGGGTGCTGCGGCATCTCGAAATAGATGATGTGGTTCTGGGGGAGGTTCTCCGCCGCGATATGGGGTATCTCCCCGATTATGGACGTGTCGTAGTATTTCTCGAAATCCTCACGTGTGCGCAGGGTGTCATCGAGGTACTCCACCAGGAACGCCAGCCCTACTCCCAGGATGAGGCCAAGGAAGATGGCGAGGATGGCGTTGCGGGTAGGGCGGGGGCTGGTCTTGCCACCGGGCTTGGCCGGCTGCACGATCTCCAGGCCGCGCTGCTCCAGGGACTCCGCGATCCTCAGGGTGATGTACTTCTCGTACAGGGACACCCACAGGTTCACCGCCCTCTGGGCCTCATTGAGCACCTCGGCCGGTACGTTGCCCGCGGTGTATTGCTTCACCTGCTCCGCGGCCTGCTGGATCTCGTCCTCGACCTCCTGGATGCGGTTCCAGACCTCCCGGCGCGCCTCGCTTATCTGCCGGATGGCGGCGAGTTGGCGGCTGGCGATGTATTCCTCCGCGTAGGCCTGGGCGACGTCCTGGGCGAGGAGGGGGTCGGTGTCGGTGATCAAGATGTCGAATATGTTCGTGCGCTCGAGTTGTTCCACACTGACCATGGAGGCGAGTTGGGAAGCGGTGGGTATCTGGTCGGGGATAAAGACGTCATCTCCCTCCTGGCGCAGTTTGGCGTTCTCCTCGTACTTTATCCTGAGGGCGCTCTCCACCGCCTGGGCCATGGTATCGGTCTTGATGATCTCCGTCTGGGTCTGGATATAGCGGTCGGGGTCGAAGAGGGCGGAGGAGAAGAAGCTGCCGAGCACCGACTCGCTGGCCGAGCTGACCTCGCTCAGTATCTCCACCTTGGACTGGTAGACGGGCGCCTGTATGAAGGTGAAGATGAGGGTGAGGGCGAGCACCACCGCCACGGTGCTTACGATGATCCACCGGCGGTTGATCAAGACGTTTATGTAGTCTCTTAGCTCCAAATCCTCGCTCCATAAAGCCATTCCGGCAGCGGAGACGAATACCCGAAACCATATCCCACCTGAGGCCGATGCCTTTAAGCGTTTCAGCACCGGAGGCCAAGCCGAGTTTTCGCTTTCTAACCCGGTTTATCGGCTTCCACGAAATTCTATTTAATGGTAGATGTTTTGGCATAAATGCACAACGACGGCAGGCTACATGTCATCGCTAGGGTGGCGCGGTCTGTCATTGTGAGGGTAACGTGGGGCGATCTGTCATTTTGCGAGAGTAAGGGTGGCGCGACCCGTCATTGCGAGAGTAATGGGGGAGTGATGCGTCATTGCGAGGAGCCGTCTGCGGCGACGTGGCAACCTCAACACCCCACGCGCTTCTGTGTAAGCCCGTGCTGATGATCGATACGTTGCAAGGTGGCCATAGAACCGATGCCCCGGAAACAGGCAAACGCTGGGCAATAGAGGTTGCTTCGCTTGCGCTCGCAATGACAGGAATATGCTATCGCGAGCGCAGACGAAGCTACTGCGCTCTTACGGAGCGTAGCCGACTACATCGTGGCCGCCGCTCCAGGCGCCGTTGTACAAGAAATACATGGGCCGCTCGACCACAATGGCAGGACCCGATGCCACGTTCACACGGGTGGACAACTGCAGGTCCGGTCCCGCGCTGTCGTTGACCCTGACGTTGACCCTGGTTTTGGCCGGCACCTCAACCTGCCTGGTGGCCAGGGGACCCTGCTCCTGCGTGAAGTAGTATATCTCCACGACCGCTTTGTCGTTGCCTGGGTTCAGCAGGCAGAGCCACTCCTGGAAGCCGGTCGAGGTATAGCCTTCGCCGAAGAACCAGGCCATCGCGGGGGAGGTAGCGCCGATAACGCAGTGGCCTCCCGTCCAGTCGGCACCGAAGGAGGTATAACGGAAGTACATGGGACGCTCGGCCAGGAAAGGCGATGACGAGCTCAGGCTCACGCTCACATCCTTCCCGGCACCTATCTCGTCAGGCACGTAGACGGTGAACCTTCTTTCGGATTCAAAGGTATAGGATTTGGTGATGGGCGCCCCCTGTCCCGGGCCCAAGAGGTAGGTGGCGTTGATGGTGATGGGCGTCGGATTGGGGTTCTGCAGGGTCAGCCACTCCTCGAAGCCGGGCCTGGTGGTGCCCTCGGAGAAGTAATACTGCTTGGCCAGCGATGTGGCGCCCATCACGCAGTGGCCCCCGGTCCAGTGCAAGTCCTCCGTTCCCCGGTAATCGAAGTAGGTCGGCCGCTCGGCCACCACCGGGATATCCGAGACCAGCTGCAAGGAAGCCTGGTAGTTCTGGCCCAGGATGTCGTTCACCTTGAAGGTGCGGCGGGAACTCGGGGGAACGGTGAAACCGGTCACCAACTTGAGTCCTTCCTCCTGGGTCTGGAAACGGAAGGTCAGGTTGGCCGCCTGGTCGTAAGGGTTGAGTACGCAGATCAGCTCGTCGAACCCGGGCCCGGTGTATCCCTCGGCGAAATACCAGTTGGTGGAGGTGGCATCTGCCGCCACCGCGTCACTGCCACCGTCCCAGGCCCCGTTATAGTTGAAGTACATGGGGCGTTCCGCCGCCAGCGGCAGGTCGGATTCGAGCTTGCACGCGACGTCTTTGCCCGAACCCACCACTTCGTTGACGGGTATCGTGGTGCGGTAGTTCGGCGCGATGCTCACGTTCTGCAGTTGTACGACATCATCCGGCAACAGGTAGGTGATGGTGACCTGGGACGTGGCGGGGAATGGATTGCCCAGGCAGAGATACTCCTGGAAGTCCGCCCTCGTGTTGCCCTCGGCGAAATAATAGGTATAGGGCATGGCCCACACCTCGCTGCCTTCCGGGTTCATGGTGCCGACGAAGGCGGTGCCGAAATAGGGGGCCATGCATCCAGCTTCGAAATTGAGGCCCCCGAAGCCGTTCTGGTTGGACTGGGTCCAGCCTTTGCGGTCGAAGCGCCATACCTGGCAGCCGACATCGAGGTTGACGGTCCCCGCGTAGAGGAAGTCGTTGTACACGGCCAGGAAGGAGTTGATAAAGTTGAACTCGCTGCCGAAACCGGAGCCGATAAAAGCAGTGGGCAGGTCTCCTACCACCTGGGTCCAGGTATTGCCGTCCAGGCGCCATACCTGGCAGCCGCCTGTCCGGGCGGCGTCCAACTGCGTGATGGACAGGCCGTGTGCGCTGGACCTCGGTCCGGCTTCCGTTCCCTGCGCCGAGGATCCATCGGGTTCCAGCCCTTCTGGTCCGGTTCCTCCATTGAGATACATGTATTCGGTCCCTACATAGAGGACACCGTCGAACGCGGTCATCGACCAGGCGGTGGTATTTAAGGAGTCTCCAAAGCCGGGACCGATAAGGGTGCCGGGCAGGTCACCCACCACCTGGGTCCAAGCGGTCCCGTCGAAGCGCCACACTTCGCAACCCTGGCCGTCCATATATGTATCATTGTAGGTTCCCACGTAGAGGGTCGAGCCCACGAAAGTCATGGAGTGCGCGCAGCCGTTGCTCGGATTTCCGAAGCCGGGGCCGATAAGGGCGCCGGGCGATCCCCCCACGAGCTGGGCCCAGGCGTTGCCGTCGCAGCGCCACACCTCGCAGGCACCGCTGCCC
>CAYHAT010000319.1:0-4357 GCA_964354675.1 uncultured Actinomycetota bacterium
GTCTCCTCCGGTTTCTTGTAGTATCCCATCATGTTCTGGGGGCCTTTGATGACGATCTCCCCTACCTCGCCCTGGGGCAGCTCCTTCTCCCCCGTCTCCAGGTCCACGATCTTGATGTCCGTATCCGAGACCGGGATGCCCACCGTTCCCGGTTTTATCTCGCCCCCCCAGGGAGTCACGGTGGCCACGGGCGCGGTCTCGGTCTGGCCATAGACCTCCAGGATGGTGGCGCCGGTGAGCTCCTCCAGGTCGCGGATGGTGTCTGCCGCCAGGGGGGCGGCGCCGGAGAAGAAGCCCTTGATGAAGGAGAGGTCCATCTCGCGGAACTCCGGCTCGGCCAGCAGGCCCACGAAGATGGTGGGGACCCCGGGAAGGTAGTCGGGCTTGTCCTTCTTGAGGATCTCGATGACCCCCTTGGGATCCGGCCGCGGGATCATGCAATGTTCCCAGGCCTGCCAGGTGAAGAAGTTCTGGACCGCGGTGAAGCCCGCGGCGTGGAAGACGGGGAAGGTGCCCACCAGGGATATGCCGCCCCGGTCCAGGTCGGGGAACCAGGCCGCGAACTGCTGCACGTTCACGCTGATGTTCTTGTGGCTGAGCATCACGCCCTTGCTCACCCCGGTGGTGCCTCCGGTGTAGATGATGGTGGAGAGCTCCTCCCACTTGCCCTTCTCCGGCACGGGGCCGGGCGGATATTTCGCGATGAGGTCCTCGAAGCGGTACACGGTCTGCGAGGGCTCGATCTTCTTGTACATCGCCTTGCGCACGTAGGGAAAGAGCTGCTTCTTGGGGAAGGGCAGGTAGGTGTTGATCTGGCATCCGATGACCTTTTCCACCTTGGTCTCGGGCATGATCTTTTCTATGCGCGGCACGAGGAGGGTGAGGGTGATGGCTAGCACCGAGTCGGAGTCGTCGAGCTGGTACTGCAGCTCCCTCTCGGTGTAGAGCGGGTTGTTCAGCACCACCACCGCGCCGATGCGGAAGACGGCCATGTTGGCGATGATCATCTGCGGGATGTTGGGCATGATGGTGGCGACCTTGTCCCCCTCTTTCACGCCCAGGTCAGAAAGCGCCCTGGCGAAGCGGTTGACCAGCTCGTCCAGCTGCTTATAGTTGATCTTCTTGCCCATGTAGTTGAGGGCTACCCCGTTGGGAAAATCCTTTGCCGACCGGGTCAGGCCCTCCGAGACGGTCAGCTCCTCGTAGTCAATGCTCCACGGGACTCCCTCGACGTAGGATTTGTGCCAGAGCTTCTCTTCCATGATCTTTCCCTCCTGTCCCCGTAACCGATGACCTGCCTCTGCGTTTGGAGCTGGAATGATGAGTGGATTTGCTTCTACGGCCCCTCCAGCTTTTTTATATAGGAATACGGGCCTTTACTTCAAGTCGATTTAGATTTAGGGGTCGTGTCTTCGATCTTCGGTCCCGGTCGTTGAACTGATTCGCGGTGGTTAGAAGCGGGAACCGAAGATCGAAGACACGACCCCATGAAATCCGACCAGCGCCAGCGCGTTATATATTTTGAGCGAGGATGTCGACAAAAGAGATATGGTTCTTCTCCGCGAGGTGTGGGTGGCGAGAAAGGAACAAATCGAGATGCGTGGTCGGGTCAGGCCTCAAGAATTGAATTCTCCATGGTTGTCGCGTGGTTTGTCTGCGCTGGAAAGTTAAAGTTTTGAGGCCTGACCCCAAAGGTTGCTTTGAAGGAAAGGTGCAGCCATGGCTTGTAAGAGGGTGTCTTCCGCTTTTGTGCTGATGCTGATAGCAGCGTTGTTCCTGTCGCTTACTTCGGTGGCGTTGCCATCCGCCGTGGGGGTAGGCGCCGGCCATGACGATGGTGGTACTGTCACTGTTGCCGCGGACAACCCCAGCCCGCCGGCAAGCCCGGTACGTCTCATCTTCATCCACCACTCCTGCGGCTCGAACTGGTTGGAGGATTCAGACGGGGGCCTGGGCATCGCCCTGCGAGACAACAACTACTTCGTGAGCGACACCAACTACGACTGGGGCCCGGACAGTATCGGGAGCAGCACCGATATCGGCCATTGGTGGTCTTGGTTCCGGGGTCCCTCCAGCTCCACCTACCTGGCGGCCCTCTACGCGGAGGATGGGCAGAACACCTCCTACTCGCGCCTGGCGGATAGTCCCGGGGGCGAGAACGAGATCGTCATGTTCAAGTCCTGTTATCCCAATTCGGAGATAGGCCCAGATGGTACTGTTCCTCCCATCGCAACCAATCCCCTGAAGGGCAACTCTTCCCCGCTCACCGTGGGCAACGCCAAGGGCATCTACATCGATATCCTGGAGTACTTCCGTACCAAGCCGGACAAGCTCTTCGTGGTCATCACCGCGCCGCCGGTCCAGAGCCCCACCAACGCCGCCAACGCTCGTGCCTTCAACAACTGGCTCGCCAACGACTGGCTGGACGGATACACACTCAACAACGTCTTCGTCTTCGACTTCTACAACGTCCTCACCAGCAACGGGGGAAACCCTAACGCCAGCGACTTCAACTGGCCGACGGGAAACCATCACCGCTGGTTGGACGGGGCCATCCAGCACAAAACCGACGGGGGAGGGAACACCCTGGCCTATCCTACGGGCGGGGACAACCACCCCAACCACGTGGGCAACCAGAAGGCCACGGGAGAGTTCGTCAACCTCCTCAACGTGGCCTACAACCGTTTCAAGGGAGGCTCCGCCGACGCGCCCTCCATCGGCTCCGTGAGCCCGGGTTCAGGTGCGGCCGGGACGGTGGTCACTATCGACGGCTCGAAGTTCGGATCCAGCCGCGGCTCTTCTTACGTATCGTTCGAGTCTACGCAGGCCACCGATTACCTGGAGTGGACGGATACCCGCATCAGGTGTCGGGTCCCCACCGGCGCCCTATCAGGGATGATGACGGTCACCACGACGGAGGGCACCTCAAATGGCGTGAACTTCGTGGTATCACTGTCCGAGGTGAAGAGCTCGTTCTATTTCGCGGAAGGCTATACGGGCGATGGTTTCGAGGAGTGGCTGTGCATGCTGAACCGGGAGGGCGACCGGGCCATTGCCCAGGTGACCTACCTCTACGCAAACGGCAGCCAGCCTTATACGAAGGATTACGTGTTGCCCGGGGACAGCCGCACCACCATCAACGTCAACGAGGAAGCGGGGTCGGGCAAAGACGTGTCCATCAAGCTCGAGTCGGACAAGCTCATCCTCGCCGAACGCCCCATGTACTTCGATTACCAGGGCCAGTGGGACGGGGGACACGATGTCATCGGTGCCCCAGCCCCCGACTACAACTGGTATTTCGCCGAGGGCTACACCGGGCGCGGCTTCGACGAATGGATATGCGTACTCAATCCCGGGGAGGCCGATGCCGGCCTCACCTTCCGCTTCCAGACCCAGGAAGCGGGCGAGCAGGTAAGGACTGGTTACGGCGTCCCGGCCCGCTCGCGGCGCACCTTCAAGGCCAACGACGTGCTGGGGTCCGACTACCAGGCCTCCCTGGCCGTGGAGTCCAGCCAACCCGTGGTGGTCGAGCGCCCCATGTACTTCGACTACCTGGGAAGGGGCTCGCGTCACTGGGAGGGCGGGCACTGCGTGATGGGAGCTACACAGCTCTCCCGAGAGTTCTTTTTCGCTGAGGGTACCACCCGCTCCGGATTCGAATCCTGGATCACCCTGCAGAACCCACACGAGTACGGCATCAGCGTGGGCGCGGTCTACCAGCTCGGACCGGGACAGGGGGACCCGGTGGAACGGGCCTACGACGTCCCGGCCGGCTCCCGGCGCACCGTTTTTATCCGCGACGAGGTGGGCGGGGAGAAGGACGTGTCCGCCGCCCTTACCTCTTCCGAGACCTTCCTCGCCGAACGTCCCATGTATTTCAACTACCACTGCGCCGACCTGACAGCCCGGGGAGGCCATTGCGTCATCGGGGCCGGTTCGGCGGCTGCGGAGTGGCTGCTGGCGGAGGGTTACACCGGCGGCGGCTTCCAGCAGTGGCTCTGTTTCCAGAATCCCGCCGACTCGACCGCCGTGGTAAATGTCACCTACTACACCCAGGAAAAGGGAGCGCTTCCCGTCCGGGAGGTGACCATCCCGGCACACACCAGGGTCACCATCCTGGTCAATGACCATGCCGGGCGCGACTACCAACTTTCGACCCGCGTGCAGGTGACGTCGGGGCCGGGTATCGTGGTGGAGAGGCCCATGTATTTCAACTACAAGGGTGTCTGGGACGGTGGCCACGACGTAGTTGGTTTTCGGCCCGGGGCCTAGAGGTAACGGCCTCCGCTCCTCACACACGGCTGA
The DNA here is from genome assembly GCA_964354675.1 of uncultured Actinomycetota bacterium. Lineage (GTDB taxonomy): Bacteria > Actinomycetota > Geothermincolia > Geothermincolales > RBG-13-55-18 > SURF-21. Next base: position 4,306 of record CAYHAT010000319.1, read on the forward strand.
GGGATACTTTTCTGTGCCCGGCGACAAGGCTGGTCGTCGTCGCAAGCTCCTC
>CAYHAT010000320.1:0-4355 GCA_964354675.1 uncultured Actinomycetota bacterium
CGGAGAGGGTCCCCGCCCCCAGGCAGATGACCAGGTCCACCGGGGTCAGGAATGCCAACTGGAAGAGGTCGCGCATGAAGGGCGCGTAGAGGACGAAGCCCAATAGAGCCAGCGCCCCACCCAGTATCCACCACAGGGCGGGATTGGGCTGGCGCCGTGTCTGCCAGATGGTGTGCTCCCAGGAACGGTTGGTCAGGATGAGCCCCAGGTTGGCGATGACCAGGGTGGTGAAGGTAAGCGCTCGCACCTCCATCTCATCCATGTTCCTTATGTGGGCGATGGAGAACACGGCCGCGACGATAAGCAGCACGCTCAGCCCCTGCAGCAGGCTTATCACTACGTTGCGCTTGTTGAAGATACGCTGGTCGGGCCGGCGCGGCGGACGCTCCATGATGTCGTCCTCCTCGGGCTCCGCCTCGAAGACCAGGGAGCAGGCGGGATCGATGATGATCTCCAGGAAAGCGATGAGTATGGGAGAGAATACCAGCGGCAGCTTGAACAACACCGGGATGATGGACATGCCGGCGATGGGCACGTGGATGGCGATGATGTAGGACATCGCCTTCTTGAGGTTGTCGTAGATCCTCCTCCCCATCTTCACCGCCATCTCGATGGAGGAGAAATCGTCGTCCAGCAGGACCAGGGCGGCGGACTCGCGCGCTACGTCGGTGCCCCTCTCGCCCATGGCCACACCGATGTTGGCGGCCTTGAGGGCCGGGGCGTCGTTGACCCCATCCCCGGTCATCGCCACGATCTCGCCGTCGGCCTTCAATGCCCTGACGATGCGCAGTTTCTGCTCGGGCACGACCCGGGCGAATATGCTCACTGACCTGATGCGTTCCTGCAGCTCCCCGTCATCCATGCCGTCGAGCTCAGGGCCGGTTATGAAGCGGTCGCTGGGCTCCAGGCCGATCTCGCGGGCGATATGCTGGGCGGTGCCGGGATAATCACCCGTGATCATGATCACCTTGATCCCGGCCTGGTAACATTCCTTGATGGAGTTGCTCACGGTGGGGCGCACCGGGTCCTCGAGCCCGACCAGGCCCAGGAACTCGAATGTGAAGTCGTGTTGGTCCTTGGGAAGGAATTCCAGGGTGAAGGAGGCTTTGGCGACGCCCAGCAAGCGCAACCCCTCTCCGGCCAGCGCATCGATATCCCACCATAGTTCCTCTTTCTTCGCATCGTCGAGATGGCAGAGGTCCGCTATCGCCTCCGGGGCGCCCTTGGCGGCGATGATGTATTCCTTGCCGTCGGGAGAACTCCACACATGCGAAAGAGCCAGCAATTCCGGGGACAGCGGGTATTCCCGCTCCAGGAGCCAGTCGTCATGCAGGTGTTCAGTGTTGTTGAGGGCTTGGTCCCCGAGTTGGGTGATGGCCATCTCCACCGGGTCGAAGGGGTCCTTTTGGGAGGCCAGGACGCTGAACTCCACCAGCTCGTGGAACTCCTCCGGCAGGACGCGGGGAGCGGGCCCGGCCAGCTCCCAGAAGTTGCCGCCGACCATGATCTTAGCGACCGTCATGCGGTTGACGGTGAGGGTGCCTGTTTTATCCACGCAAAGTACGGTGGCCGAGCCCAGCGTCTCCACCGCCGGCATCTTGCGGGTGAGGACGTGGTTCTTGGAGATGCGCCAGGCGCCCAGGGTCAGAAAGATGATGAGCACGACCGGAAACTCCTCGGGGAGCATAGCCATGGCCAGGGTGATCCCCACCAACAAGCCTTCGAGCCAGTTATGCCGTGTCGCCCCGTAAACTATGAAGACCATGACGCATAGTGCGAACGCTAGAAGGGCGATATTCAATACCACCCGCCGGGTCTCCTTCTGGAGCAAGGTCGACTCGGGCTTTATATCCTCCAGCGCCTTGCCGATCTTCCCCATCTCGGTCCTGTCGCCGGTCGCTTTCACCTGGGCCAGCCCGTGCCCCTTCACCACCAGGGTGCCGGCGAAGACGAAGGGCAGATCATCCCCGCCCGGTTTTCCCATCTCCATGGGTCCTTCGCAGGGGAGCTTGCGCACCGAGACCGATTCGCCCGTAAGGAGCGATTCATCCGCCATCAGGTTGGAGCAATCCAGGAGCACTGCATCGGCTGGGACCCGGTCACCTTCGGCGAGGACGAGGATGTCGTCGCGTACCACCTCCACGCCGGCTATGCGCACCTGCCGTCCGCCGCGGATCACCAGGGCGCGGGGGCTGGAGAGATCCCGCAGCGCTTCCAGGGCCTTCTCTGTCCTTTGTTCCTGGAAAAAGGTTATGCCCATGACCAGGAAAACGAAGCTCAGAAGGATGAGGGCCTCCTGCAGGTCTCCGAGCACGAGGTAGATGGTACCCGCGCCGACCAGGAGGAGGAACATGGGCTCCTTGAGGATGTCGAAGGCGGTGCGGAAAACGGTGCGTTTCTTGCCGGAAGGGATGCTGTTGGGGCCTTCCTCCTGCAGCCTGCGGGCGGCCTCCTCGTCGGAGAGGCCATCGATCGTGCCCAGCTCATATTCATCAACCATAGTCACTCTTTTGAATATATGTTCACTTCTTCATATAATGGCCAAAAAATTAGTACCACCCTCACTCGCTCACGTGGTCGAGGCTCTGCTCGAGTATCGTCTCAAGGTGCTCGTCACTCAGGGAGTAGAACGCCAGCTTGCCCTCCTTGCGATGGTCTACCAATCCCATGTTGCGCAGGATGCGGAGCTGGTGTGATACCGCCGAATCGCTCGCGCCCACGATAAAGGCCAGGTCCCCTACGCACAGCTCCGCCTTGGAGAGGGCGATGATGATCTTCACCCGGGTGGGGTCGCTCAAGACCCCGAACAACTCGGATGTCTTGCGGATTATCTCATCGGACCTTATCCCCGCGATGACCTTCTCGATGACATCCTTGCCGGCGTGCAGGGCCTCCGGTATCCGTTCCTGTGTCACTCGTTATCTCCTCCATCTGCAACATATGAAAGTATGTTCATATGAATACTACTGTAATCGTGTACGGGTTTCAATCCGGCTCAGCCGGCGGAGGAGCCGCCCCCTCCGAAGCCGCCTCCGGAGGAACCTCCCCCGAAGCCTCCACTACTGCTGCTGCTGAAGCCTCCCCCCGAACTCGAGGATGAGCTGCTGCTGGTGCCGTACAGACCCCAGCCCATCTCCTTCAGGCTGGAGGTGAGCCCGGTGGTGCTGAAGCCGGGCCCGACTCCTGCATACCAGTCGGGTGCGGTGGTATAGATCTCAGCAAAGAGCTGCGCCCATTTCTCCGCCATCCCCAGCACCATGGCATAGGGCAGGTTGTCCTGGAAGTTCTGCGGGGTCATCGATTCCGGCTCCCCCGCCTCTGCCGTCTTCAGGTACTCCCGGAAACCCATGGCCTGCCAGAACAGCCTGGAACCCTCGGTGGTGCGTTTCGGCATGGCCCGGCCGATGACCGCGATGATGATACCCGCGGGGACCAGGCCCACGAGCAGGAACCAGAACCACCCCAGGTCGAAGAAGAAGTGCAGGACGAACATGACGACAGGCGGAAGGACGGCCACCGCCATCCCCCAACGAAAATACCTTCCCGCGGTCTTTTCCGGCTCGTTGTGGAAGAGCTTGCGCTTCTTCACCTCTCTCCTCACGCCGTTCATGATCGCCATGGCGTCTCCGAAGAGGTCCATGTCGTCCCCCGTTACCCGATCGTCCTTCCCGAACATCGCCTTCATCAGCTTGGCCTCGTATGGGAGCAGGTCCTGGGTGGAGGTGTCCTTCCTCTCGAAGGAGAACGCGGTCTGACCGGGGACCTCCTCCTCCGGCTCCTCGATGATGCGCAGCTTGCCGTGCACCGCCAGGTCCACGACGGTGGCGGATATGTCGTCGATGCGCGGCTGTTGGTTGACGAGCATGCCCATCACCGCCGGCCTGAGGTCACGCGGCGGCTCGTAGCTCACCCCTGATACGGGTCCCGCGAAGGCGTCCCTCCCCGCGAACCACCACAAGACGAGCATGAACGCCAGGGTCCCCAGCAGGATGGCGAAGGCCAAGGCGAACACCAGCCAGAAGGTGGACGAACGGTATGGATACGGTTTTTCTATCACCCCTTTGGGGACGGCGACGTCGATGGTGAAGTCGCGGTAGGGCCAGATATCCTCCGCCTCCCACCACAGAACGTCTCCACTGCGGCCGGAAGCGTAGTAACTGTCGGGCATCACCGGTTGGTAGTAGTCGGTGGCCTCGACCTCGCTCATATCGGTGCCAGAGGGAAGGGTGACGGTGATACGCGAGGAATTGATGGGGACGTCCCGGTAGTAGGAGACGGCGTTCCAGTAGAGGCGGTCGTAGTCCTCGGCGTAGATGATGGCGCCGCACATGCGGTAGCTGATGATCCAGCCTCGC
>CAYHAT010000321.1:0-4322 GCA_964354675.1 uncultured Actinomycetota bacterium
CGATGCTGGAGATACTCATGCAGGGCCGCCGCCACTGGCCGCGCCAGGAGAGCGACATGCATCGCTCCCTGCGCCATCTTTTAGAGATCAATGGACGAAGGTGATGCCAGGCATGTACCGGTCATGCTCGCGGAGGTCGTGGGCTATCTGCGCCCCCGGCCCGGAAGCGTACTGGTGGACGCCACCCTCGGTGAGGGGGGGCACGCCCTGGCTCTACTTGAGGAAATGGGGGGAGAGGGTTGCCTGATCGGACTGGACCGGGACGCGCAGGTGTTGCGGAGGGCACGGGAACGCATGCGGGACTACGCATGTGTGATCTTGTACCACACGCGCTTTGCGAACCTGGGGGAGGTCCTGGAGGATCTGGGGATAGAGGCCGTGGACGGCATACTCTTCGACCTAGGAGTGTCCTCGCCGCAACTGGAGGAGGCGGAGAGGGGTTTTTCCTTTCGCCAGCAGGCGCGGCTGGACATGCGTATGGACGCGGATCAGGAACTCGATGCCTGGAAGGTGGTGAACCGGTATGAGGAGAGAGAGCTGGCGCGCATTATCCGCGAGTACGGCGAGGAGCGTTGGGCTTCCCGTATCGCTCGGGGCATCGCTTTCGCACGAAAGCGCTCGCCCATCGACACCACGGATAGACTTGTTGAGATTGTAAAGGGGTCCATCCCCGCCGCCGCCCGTCGCACGGGCGGTCATCCGGCGAGACGGACCTTTCAGGCGTTGAGGATGGAGGTGAACGGGGAGTTGCGCGAGCTGGAGGAGGCGTTACCGCAGGCGCTGCAAGCCCTGGGAGGCAGCGGCAGGATGGTGGCCATCTCCTATCACTCCCTGGAGGACAGGATAGTAAAGAGGTTCTTCGCCGCACGGGGCTCGCGCTGCGAGTGCAGCCCGGAGACGGGGGAATGCGAGTGCGGGGCGCAGGAGGAACTGCGGATCCTCACGCCCAAGCCGGCTCGTCCCTCCCCGCGGGAAGTGCAGGAGAACCCACGAGCCCGCAGCGCGAAACTGCGGGCGGCACAGAAAAGGTAGATGCGGATGTCGCTGGCACTGGAATGGAAGGATCCGGCTAATCCCGTTCGCAGGGAGGAGAGCCGTGGCAGGGATGCGGAGGAACTGCGCAGGCGCGCATGCGCCGCGGACGGGCGCAAGCTGCGCCTTACCTTCCTCTGCTTCATCGGCGTTGCGGCGTTCGTATGCGGGTTGTTCATCCTCATCATCTGCCTGCACGTCATGGTGGTGCAGAACGAGATACAGGTGCGGGAGGTGGAGAAGCAGATCGAACAGGAGAGACGCCAGCACGAAGCGATGAGGGTAGAGATCGCGTCTCTGGAATCGCCGGCACGCATCGAGAAGATGGCGGTCGAGCAGTTGAGGATGGTCCAGGTAACGCAGGCCGAATACCTGGAGACCCCGGCCTACCAGGCCGCGAAGCTGCAGGAGCAGGAGAGGCTTTCGAACAAGGAGGGGATGGTCAGCGACGCGACGCAGGGGGGGCAGTAACGGCGGCAAAGCAGTGCGAGCACAAAGGTCATCGATGCCGCTGCGGCGAACCCCATTCTAAAGCCGGCAAAACGGCCTGACATAAGAGAGGCATCCAGGGAGGACGAGGTGTCAAAAGGAAGAAACAGGGATGCCAGGATCAATCTGGCAGCTCTGGTGCTACTGTTGGGTCTCGGCTTGATAGCCTACCGCCTTATCGACCTTCAGGTCGTGAAGGCGGATCGTTTCAGGGATATAGCGGAAGACCAAAGATATCAGCTCACTGACCTGAATCCGCGCCGCGGCTGCATCCTGGATCGGGACGGCGAGGTCCTGGCGATCAGCAAGGAAGCTTATTCCATCTACGCCACTCCATACCTCATCGATGACGCGCAGATGGCGGCGGCGGAGCTCTCCCTCGTGCTCCAGAAGCCACGCCAGGAACTCGAGGAGAAACTGCGCTCTCCCGGGGGCTTCGTCTACATCGAGAGAAAGGTGAGCCCCGAGGTGGCGGAGGAGATCGCAGCCCTCGGCTTCACGGGAATAGGCCTGGAGAAGGAGAGCAAGAGGTATTACCCACAGGGATCGCTGGCGGCGCAGGTCATCGGATTCGTAGGCACTGACAATGTGGGCCTATCCGGGCTGGAACTGCAGTACGACGCCGCCCTGGCTGGCGAACCGGGGGAGGCGGGCGTGGAGCTCGACCCACGGGGCGAGCCCATACCCGGGGTCACGGAGATGATAAAGTCACCGCTGGACGGCTGCGACATGATGTTGACCATCGATTCCGAGATCCAGTTCGAGCTTCAGGAGCAGCTCGCGGCCTCGGTAAAAGAGAGCGGCGCCAAGAGCGGCTCGGGGCTGGTCATGGACTGCCGCACGGGTGAGATACTGGCCATGGCGGTGATCCCCGACTTCGACGTAAACCTCTTCTACATGGTGCCGCCGGAGATCACCAGGACCCAGCCCGTCACGGACGCCTTCGAGCCAGGCTCGGTGCTCAAGATCCTTACCGCCATGGCCTCCCTGCAGGAGCAGGTGGTCACGCCCGGTTCCGTGATCAACGTGCCCCGCACCATCCAGATAGCCGACTACGAGTTCACCGACGACCACCCCATGCCCAAGAGCGACATGACCTTCGCGGAGATCATAGCCTACTCATCGAACATCGGCACCATCAAGACCGCGCAGGCACTGGGCAAGGAGGCGCTTAGCGCCTATATCACCAAGTGCGGGTTGGGAGAGACGACGGGGGTGGACTTCCCGGGTGAGAACCCCGGGGTGGTGCCGGAGCTGCAGAACTGGTCCCTCACCTCCCTGCCCACCATCGCCATCGGCCAGGGCATATCGGTGACGCCGCTGCAGCTCGCCGTGCTCACCGCCGCGGTCGCCAACGGCGGTACCGGCGTGACGCCCCATTTCCTGTTGCGCAAGATGAACATCGACGATGCGGTCGAGGAGTACGAGAGGCCCGAGGGAGAGAGGATAATCTCCGAGAACGGGGCGGCCTCCCTGCGCTACATCCTGGAGGAAGTGGTGAGGATAGGCACCGGTACCCGCGCGGCGATGTCCCTCTACAACTGCGCCGGGAAGACGGGTACGGCCATGAAGCCAGACCCCGCGGGCGGTTACCGCGAGGCCTACATCGCGACCTTCGCTGGCATGGCGCCGAGCGAGGACCCGCGCCTGGTGGCGGTGATAGCCCTGGACGAGCCGGGCACGGTGTACGGTGGCCTGGCAGCCGCACCCTGTTTTTCCCAGGTCATGGAGTTCTCCCTGCAGCACCTGCAGGTAACCCCGAGCCTGGAGAAGGTGAACACGAAGGACAAGGTGGTCGTGGAATGAGACTCAGCGTACTGTTGGCCGGCCTGGAAGTCCTGCGCCTGGAGGGCGGGGGCGACGTGGAGGTCGCCGGCATCGCCTACCATTCGCAGCGGGTGAAGGCGGGAGACCTCTTCGTGGCCGTTCCGGGGTTCAAGACCGACGGCCACCTCTATATTAAAGAGGCGTTGGAGAGGGGAGCTTCCGCACTTGTGGTGGAGGAGGGGTGGGAGCGCCCCGCCGATATGACCGCGGACGCCATAGTGTTGAGGGCGGTCGATACCCGCCTGGCCATGGCCCTCTTGAGCGACCGTTTCTGGGGGCACCCCAGCGGCAGGCTCAAGCTGGTCGGGGTGACCGGCACCAACGGCAAGACCACCACCACCCACCTGATCGAGGCTGCCGCGATCCGGGCGGGCATGGTATGCGGGCTCATAGGGACGGTGGTCTACCGCGTGGCCGGCCGCGAGCTCCCGGTGGGCCGGACCACGCCGGAATCCGCCGAGCTGCAGGAGATCCTGGCTACCATGGCGGATGAGGGATGCGAAGCGGTGAGCATGGAAGTGTCCTCCCACGCCCTTGCTCTTCATCGGGTGGAGGGATGCGACTTCGAGGTCGCGGTGTTCACCAACCTCAGCCAGGACCACCTCGATTTCCATTCCGACATGGATGATTATTTTCGCGTCAAGGAGCGCCTCTTCCTTCCCCGTTCGCAAGGAGGCCTCGAGGCGCGCGCGGCCGCCATAAACGTGGACGACCCCTGCGGACGCCGCCTGGTGGAGAGGGCTGCAGGCAGGGTGCTCACCTTCGGCGTGGCGGAGGAGGCCGACCTGCGGGGGGAACTGCTGGAGGCGGGACTTACGAGAAGCCGGGTGGAGGTGGCGTACGGCGGCTGGCGATGGGAGGGGAGCAGGGCGCTCAGCGGCCGCGTCAACCTCTACACCATCCGGGCCTCCATGGGCGCGTGCATCCTCCTGGGGCTGGATGCGGAGTCCTCCCTGCATGGCATATTATCCCAT
>CAYHAT010000322.1:0-4275 GCA_964354675.1 uncultured Actinomycetota bacterium
CTACTATATTTACGGGGCGACTCAAACGGGCAACGCGCGGATCTGTACGACGCGCATCTGTCCCGCGCGAATCTGTCCGGCGCGAATCTGTCCGCCCCGCCAACACTACTAGTCGCTAATTGGCATACATGCTCCGACGCTCTGACTATAGAGCTTATGCGTTACGATGCCTCAAACCATCCCAATCCGGAAGCGTTTGACGCTTGGGCCAACGGTGGGTCGTGCCCCTACGCGAATATCAGAATACGACGCGCGGCGAATTTCAAAGAGCGTAAAGATCTCTATTCGCCCGGTCCATCTATGCGCCCATATGACCTAATGATTATGTGCTTCAAAGAACACAATATAAAATATTAAAATGAAATATTGCCCCGCAATGGTTCTATTTTATACGCCCGACGCGCACAAGTTGGCGCGTTATTGGGCCTGTAGATACCATGCGGATACAAACGACCTAGAAGATATAAAATCAGAAGCTACACTAGGACTAATCCGCGCGGTAGAAAAATACGATGGCGAACATATATCCGGAGCACACTTTATTACCTATGCGTCATATTGGATTAAGTCTTATGTGAGGCGGTTTATTAAATGGCGCAAATCCGGACCCGCGACAATTTCACGCGGACTAGGAGAACAAAAAGATCCGCCAAGATCCTACGGACAATCAATTGAAACGAGCGAATCGGATCTATTTATCGCGGGCGTATACGACAAAATAAATAATGGAGAAATAGAAAACCAAAATCAACTAGACTATATTTTTGAAATAGCAAAGCGCAAATTGAATAAACGTCACTATCATGTATTCGAAATGCGCGCAAGGGGCTTCAAGCTCGATAAGATTGCAATGATTCTAAACGTAACCCGACAACGCGTTCAACAGATGCAAGCGGATAGTATAGAGCGTCTAAAGATCGCGGTAGCTAATGAACACATATAATCTACAATCTATTACGCCTCAATTGCTAGATTGTACTGTGCAATCTTCAAACGGTACTATCTACCTAGTACAGATTTATGATACACGGACCAAAGCCGGAATCAACGCGGTAATACAACGCATTGGAGCACCTGAGATTCGACCGTTAAACGAATATGTATTAAATCGCTCTGTAGCTCTCGCGCGAATAAATGCGGTATTAAAACGGATACAATGCGAAGTGAGAATGCCCGTTACGGCGAGGGAAGAGTGAAAAAATGAGTGAATCGCAGCAACGTCGCAATCGAGAATTGCGGGAAGAAAACGCCATTCTCCGCGCGCAGCTCGCCGCCGCAGAGGAGCGGGGGGTGCATTGGTGGAAGTGTCCGGCTTGCACGGAAGAAACAGAAGCGCGCGATGTGCTGGCCGAACTCCGATGTCCGGCATGCGGTCATTCGAGCGCTGCCGCCCGCGCGGATGCGGTGAGGGAGTTCGCGGAGTGGCTTAAAGCGCATAGGTATTACATCGCAGGATTTGATGGAGTCGCCGCCCGCTACCTGTCCTCGCTCGGCGTCCCCAGCGCCCGGCCGGATGATGCGGGAAGGATGGAGCGGGTGCGGGGTAGGCTGGCAAAGGATTGTAATCTACCGATGCGTTATACAACATGGGATGAATTCGCCCGCGCCGTCCTCGCCGCCGCCGACGGGGAGGTGAAGCCGTGAGGCGCACACTGACACAGAGACTCCGAGTGTTCTGGTTGTTGTTCTGGAGCACGGAGCTGGTGCGAGAGTTGAAACCGCAAACAGGGTGGAGGCGAATTGTATCATGCTGGCAAGATGCGAAGGTTTTGGGCGCATGAACGCCGCCGCCTCACAACGGGAAGGGGAAGTAGTATGACACCTATTTCATATCCTGTTGATATTGATGTTGACCAACTGGTTTCTCAATTGAGTGTTGGCGATCAGTGGGAGCTTCTTGGTACCTTGTGGGAAAATCTAGATGAATACGGGACAGAATTAGATTGGGCGTCTTTTTGTGAAGATTACCAAATTACTAGGAAGGAACCAAAATGCAAGTAAACTATTGTGCTATTATTCCGCCTATGGAAATTTACCCGGATGATCTTCGGAGAATTATGGTATTATTGGAAACAGTGCTTTTCCCAACAAACACAATAGATCAATTTCTTATGCAGGGTGTTACTAATTTTATTAGGGAGAAGTTGGTTGAATATGAAACACAGAGGCAAAAAGACTTTTTAAGCATGAATGCAGGAACTTTGACCTTTTCTTATGGAGAAGGGATTAATACAGGAACTGAAACAAACACTGAAGTAACAGTTGCTCCAGATTATCCTTACCCTGAAGGTACGGCTGAAAAGAATCGATCCAAGAAGAAGGCAAAGAAGAGGAAGGCGAAGTAATATGAAAATTGATGTAATAACTTGCGATTGTGAAACCCATCTCATGCGTTTCGAGCTTGAAGATTGGGAAGAGGAAGGTTGCCCCCAAGTTTATATCAGTCTTTGGGAGGAGGGCCATAACGCAGATCGCAGACTTCCTTTTTGGCTTAGAATCAAAAATGCTTGGTTAGAATTCAAAGGAACGTTAAGTCAAGACAATATTTGCATTGGTAATAAAGAAAAACTCATCGAAATGCGCGATATTGTTGATGAATTGATTGAACGTTGGGAGGATATGGAAAAGAGAGCGAAGAATAAGAAAGGAAAGAAGTAATATGCGGTATTTACTTATTTCAATTTTCCTAATAGGTTGCTCAACGGCTACAGCACGACACCCAACTACAGACACCAAAGGACTTACACGTTCTTGGAGCACAGAGCAGTGCCAGAGCCTTCTTGACCAGATGGACGCACTCTCCTGGGGGTTGGCTTTCGCAACAGGACTGACGGGCGTTGGGGGGCTTTCTACAGCGTTCCCGGATAATAGTGATACTCGTCTAGGTCTGGGTATTTCTTCTGCTGTTCTTGCTGCTGGAGCCTCGTCAATCGCCGTTCTTCTCCAAAACAAGCGTAAACATTTTAGCACTTACTGTAATGTTGAGGAGGAATTAGCTACAGAGGAAGACCCTATTCCGGATAAAACTACTCCAACAGTTATTACACTTATTGATGTTTATCCCTCCGATGGTGGTGTTGAGTAATTTTTTCCTGCCTATTGACATTACAGAAAAAGGACATATGTTACCTGCATGACAACCTTCCTCATATCGGACCCCCATTTTTTTCATTCCAACATGATCCGATATGAAAATCGCCCTTTTACTGACGTGGAGCACATGAATGCCGAACTCATTAAACGTTGGAATTCTGTTGTCAAGAAAACAGATACAGTAATTGTTCTAGGTGACTTTGCGCTTGCTCCGCGTACCGCTGTTAGAGAAATTGTTGCAAAGCTACACGGAACAAAATGGCTGATTATGGGTAACCATGACCGTGGAAGATCCGTTACTTGGTGGCAGGGTGTTGGCTTTGCTAGAGTTTTTGAGTTTCCAATTATCTACAAGGATTTTTATATTCTGTCCCATGAGCCTGTTTATATGAACGACTCAATGCCATATTTGAACATTCATGGCCACATTCATAGCAAGGTTCTTAGTGGTGGGAATTACGTAAATGTTTCGGTAGAACGCTGGAATTACACACCCATAACTTTTGACTCGATTAAAAAGCTTGTGGAGAAGGAGAGTTAACATGGGCCTTGGTTTATTTGGTGGAAGCTCTTATTGTTCTTGCGTTAAGCCCAAAGAGGAGCATGTACACAATTTTGGTAATCCTGATCCAAAGAATTTCCAAATTCTGGAAGTTTATGCTGAACCTTTAAATGCTTGTGCTGTGCGGATTAAGTATCCAGACGCGAAGAATTATGAGGGTATCAAGATCCTAGTTTACCAGCACCCTTGGAGAATAGTGCAAGAGTCAAAAACTCTTGATCCACATTTTTGTAATAATACCAAGTGTGTTAGTCCCTTTGCTAGATTTGAGCCAACAGAGAAGGGCTGGAAATTAGCAAAACAGGTTGCAAGAATAATTTAAGGAAGATTAACCAATGTCACGTATTCCTCTTGAACAAATTGGATTCTATACCCTGTCTGATGATAGGTGCAAGACAGCTTCATCTTCCTCACGGCTAATGCGTGGCGAAGTTGTACTTACGGATGCTTGCAATTTCAAGTGCCCCTATTGCAGAGGGCAGCGTAATGATCTGCGTAAGACTTTGAGCCAATCTGAGGCAACATACATTGTCAGTCTGTTTGCCGATCATCACTTGAAGAACATTCGCTTTTCTGGTGGTGAGCCTACTTGTTGGAAAGGTCTTGCCAAACTTGTTGAA
>CAYHAT010000323.1:0-4274 GCA_964354675.1 uncultured Actinomycetota bacterium
TCTACCGCTGGTGTTGAGGAACACGCCATAGCCGCGGCCTGGCCGCCCAACCCTGAGTGGAGCCGACGCCCGCCCTTGTGCTTTCTTGTAGCGTGTGATGCCAGTAGCAGTGTCGGTGATTGAGGCGGGTTTCGCCAGCGAGGGCGCGGTGGGCGTGGAGAACACCGTGGTGGTGACGGAGGACGGGTACGAGATCCTGACTCCTGTGGACGAGGAGATCTTCGAGCTGTGATCACTGGTCTGGGAACGGTGCTCTTCCATGGTCCGGTTTCTCCGATGGACAAACGAGGATTCTGGGCGCATAATGTGGGGCGTCGTCCCTGCTCTGCGGAACAGACTATCCATCAGGGCTGCGGTCTGCAGCCGACGTAGGGAACAGGTTGCTCTCCCGGAGTCCCATGTCGGACTTTTCGGCGTAGTTACCGGGGTGGATACAGAGATATCGTCCGCTCTACTCAGTTGGTAGGGCCCTCTTGTGCGGCACCGCGCCGAACACGCGGATACGGCATCCAGACTGACCGTTAGGAAAGGGAGCTATCTATGGAGTGGTTAGCAGAGCCTCAGACCTGGATTGCGCTTGTGACACTCGTCGCCCTTGAGCTTGTGCTCGGTGTGGACAACGTCATCTTCATTTCCATCCTGGCCAGCAGACTACCTGCCCACCAGCAAAAGCCAGCAATCCGAACCGGCCTTGCTGTGGCGGTGATCTCGCGCATCTTGCTGCTCTGTTCGCTCTCCTGGATCATGGGCCTCACCGCGCCGCTGTTCTCGGTGCTCGGGTTCGAGATATCGGGGAAGGACATTGTCCTCTTTGCCGGAGGCCTATTCCTGCTGGGCAAGGCCACTACGGAGATTCACCAAAAGCTGGAGGGCGAGGAGGGGCACGCCTCGACCCGTGTCAAACCGTCCTTCGCTGGCGTGCTGGTGCAAGTGCTGGTGCTGGATGTAGTCTTCTCGCTGGATTCGGTCATCACAGCCGTGGGCATGGTGAACCAACTGCCAGTGATGATCGCCGCCGTGCTCGCGGCAGCAGTGCTGATGATAGCAGTGAGCGGTTACATCTCCGATTTCGTGGAGGGCCATCCCACTATCAAGATGCTGGCGCTCTGCTTTCTCCTGCTCATCGGCTTCACTCTGGTCGTCGAGAGCCTGCATATGCATATCCCCAAAGGCTACATCTACTTTGCTATGGCCTTCTCGGTATTTGTGGAGATGCTCAACCTGCGGCTGATGGGGGCTCGTGAGCCCCTGGCGCTTCGCAAGCCCTACGCCGACAAAGCCGCCAGAACTTGAGCCGGCCCCACTGCCCAGGAGAAACTCAAGCGTTGTGGTGGAGAAACAACCCCTCGAGCCAGCGCGGCTATTGAAGCCGTTTGTGGTGGTGGTTGGACGTGCGGCTGAGGCAGCGCCACCGCTAGCCTGCGCAACGGCGACCGGGTGCGCGTGAGCGGCGGGCAGGGGGTTGTGGAGATCCTGTGTGAGACATGAGATGAGATCGGTACCAGGCAGTGAAGCCCGACCCGCCGTCTGGCGCGCTCTGCTCAAGCGGATCGTCGCGCTGTTCGTCCTCATCCTGGTCATGGACCTGTTGTTGTTCGTCCCGGCCGGCCGCCTGGACTGGACTGCGGCGTGGATCCTGTCGCTGCTCTATGGCGTTTCTTTGCTGGCCTACGCGGTATGGGGCACGCTCAAAGCCCCGGACCTCCTTAAGGAACGCAGCCAGGTGGCGGAGAACGTCAAGGTCTGGGACAAGGTGATCATGGCGATGTACACGGTCCTGCTCCTAGCCACGCTCGTTCTGGCCGGTCTGGACGTGGGCCGGGTCCGCTGGTCCCAGATACCCGCGGCCTGGCAGGTGCTCGGGCTGGTGGGCATGGTTCTCTCCGGCGGCCTGATCTTTTGGACAATCCGGACTAACGCCTACCTGGGCCGGATGGTGCGCATCCAGGAGGACCGGGGGCACCAGGTGGTCACTGGCGGCCCCTACCGCTACGTGCGCCACCCCATGTATGTGGGGATCATCCTGCTGTTTCCTTGCATGACGCTGTTTCTAGGCTCGTGGTGGGCGTTGGTGCCCGCCTGCCTGATCGGCATGCTCATGGTGGTTCGCACCGGGCTCGAAGATCGCACCTTGCGGGCCGAGCTTCCCGGCTACGCCGAGTATGCCCAGCGGGTGCGTTCCCGCCTGCTGCCTGGGGTGTGGTAGCGGCCTTGGCGGTGCACGTGCTGGTGGCGCCGCCCGATGGATAGCGTTGAGCAGAAAGGACCGACCACTCATGTCCGCTCCGCCTGCAACTGCCTCAGTAGACGGCAAGCCGCCTCGGCGTCTTGTGGTGGCTCATCTGCTGCAGACGATAGTGATGTTTCTCGTCATGGGCGGTGTTCTGTTCGTCTCCGCCGGCCGTTTGGACTGGTGGGAGGCGTGGGCTTTCTTGATTCTCCATTTTGTCGTCGCCTTGGTGACTGCCATGTGGATGTTGCGCACCAACCCTGAGTTGACCCAAGAACGGGACCGGCCGGGGCGGAACGTCAAGTCCTGGGACAACTTGCTGGTGGGGCTGAATCTCCTGCTGACTCTGGCTCTCTTCGCTGCGATCGGACTGGACGCAGGGAGGCTGGGTTGGTCAGAGGTGCCGTTCGGGGTGAGAGTTCTGGGGTTGTTAGGATTCATCCCCGCCTTCGGGCTGCCACTGTGGGCATCGAAGGTGAACGCCTACCTGTCGAGTCGAGTGCGGATACAGCAAGAGCGGGGCCATGAGGTTGTGGCTGCGGGGCCATATCGTTATGTGCGGCATCCGATGTACGTGGGGATGATCCTATACGACGTGAGTCTGCCGCTATTGCTGGGTTCTTGGTGGGCGCTGGTGGTGGGAGCGGCGATGATCGGGGCAGTCATTGTGCGTACCGCACTTGAGGACAGGACGTTGCAGAGGGAACTGCCAGGGTACGAAGTGTACAGCCAACAGGTGCGATATCGCCTGTTTCCAGGGGTATGGTAGGTGGGGAAAGAGGCCATTCAACCACACGGTCTCTTGACGACCGTGGCCAGCGCAGGTATGCTGAGGGTGTGAGGTGCGGAGTGAGCATGAGCATGTGGCGGATTGGCTGCGTCCCGGTTTTGGTGAGCGTCATCGTCGTGGTGGGGGCACTGCCTCTTGCTGCCTCGCCCGTGCGGCAGGGCACGATACACGTAGTCCAGGCTGGCGAGCACCTCACCGCCATCGCCAACCTGTACGGGACCACAGCCCAGGCCATCGCCAGCGCCAACAACCTGGTGAACATGAACCTGCTCCACGTGGGCCAGCGGTTGACCATTCCTGGGAGTGCTGTACTGAACCTACTCAGTCTAGGGGCCCAGCTAGATAAACGGGAATAGTGCGGTCTACTCAATAGTTGGGCGGAGAGGAATCATTTCGATGAACAACATTCATGACCGAATACTCCGTCTCACAGGCACTCCATACGAAATAGGATTTGCCGCTGGTCGTGCGCTTGGTGTCAAGATCGAAGAGACTATCAGTCACTATATCGCCGGTCTGGAGAATTCAAGCGATATAGAAAAACTCCATGCTGGGGCATTGCCCTGGCTGCGCCGTTTGCCACAGCGGTTTCAAGAAGAATATGAAGGCATAGCCGAAGGCGCAAACCTTTCGCTGCAACGCCTGGCAGAATGGTCGTACATTGAAGAGTGTGAGACAAAACAGTGCAGTGGCGCGGTGTTTATTTCGGAAAACCGCGCCTGGGTTGCGCGCAACAATGACACCTATGTACCTGAGTTGTGGGGCTATGCAACAATACGGGCGGTTGACGGGAGAATTCCGACGATTGGGTTCTCTATGCAAGGGGATGTATTTGCACCAACGGGTGTCAACAAGGAAAGACTTTGGCTGCACTACAACTTTTCGGACGTTTGGGATAATCCTGCTCCCGGTAAACCACACGTCCCTGGTTACGTGTTCCTGACCGAAGCATTGGAGCTCTGCCGCAATCTAAACGATGTCGAAGAATTTCTCAACGAAACTGATCGGGATGGCGGGATGTTGTTATTTGCTGTCGATGGAAAGACAAATGAAGCTGTTCTTTTCGATTGTATGTGCTCGAAACACTATCGGCGTGAATTAACGAATGGCTGGATTGTTGGAACGAATCACTACTGCGCTGGCAAAGATGAGACTTTGACTGATGATGCATCGTCCGTTAGTACCTTGGATCGATTCCGACGGATGGAAAGTCTCATTCAGGCGTTATCCATTTCGCAGACTCCCGCGAACTTA
>CAYHAT010000324.1:0-4272 GCA_964354675.1 uncultured Actinomycetota bacterium
ATGTACACGTGCCAGGCCATAACATTCGGAAATGTTAAGGCGCTGGCACCGTGCCGCCGCCCTTTGGGCGTCGCCGCGCTTTCGCGCTGCAACCGCCATACGTTTGGGATATAATCCTGCTATGAAACCGAAGAAACCCGTATTACAGGTAGCCCTTGACTTCGTGGACCTCGAAAGGGCCATCCAGGTCGCCGCGGAGGCGGTTGCCGGCGGTGTGGACTGGATCGAGGCGGGAACCCCGTTGATCAAGAGCGAAGGGCTCAATGCGGTACGAGCCCTGCGCCAGCGCTTCCCCGACCACGTCATCATCGCCGACATGAAGACCATGGATGCGGGCAGGGCGGAGGTGGAGGCCGCCGCCAAGGCCGGCGCAAACATCATAGACGTCCTGGGAGCCGCTTCCGACGCTACGGTACGGGAATGCGTGGAGGCGGCCGACAACTACGGTGCCGAGATCATCGTGGACCTCATCGAAGTCGGTGACCCCGTGGACCGCGCGCGCGCCGCCGAGGCGGCGGGCGCCGATTATATCGCCGTGCACACCGCCATAGACATGCAGATGCGCGGCGGGGACCCCTTCGAGAGGTTAAAGGTGGTGGCCAACACCGTGGACATCCCCATAGCCGTGGCAGGGGGCATCAATTCCGAGACGGCGGCGAAGGCGGTGGAGAGCGGCGCGGACATAGTCATCGTCGGCGGCGCGATCATCAAGAGCAAGGACGCCCGCAGGGCGACGGAGGAGATCAAACGGGCCATGCTCACGGGCGAGGCCGTGAAAACAGACCTCTATAGGAGAGTCGACCTGGAGAACGTCAGGGACATATTCGAGCGCGTATCCACCCCCAACATATCCGATGCCATGCACCGCTCCGGAGAGCTGGAGGGTATCATGCCCATCAGCCCCGGGATGAAACTAGTGGGGCCCGCGCTGACCGTTCGCTCCTACCCGGGCGACTGGGCCAAACCCGTCGAAGCCATCGACCTGGCGGAAGAGGGTGACGTCATAGTGATCGACGCCGGCGGTCTGGGGCCGGCGCTCTGGGGCGAGTTGGCCACCCACAGTTGTATCCAGAAGAAAGCGGCGGGGGTGGTGATCGACGGGGCCATCCGCGACACCGTGGAGATCCGCGCTCTTGGTTTCCCCGCTTTCTCCCGCCTCATAACCCCCACCGCCGGGGAGCCCAAGGGCTTCGGCGAGATCAATGTGCCCATCAAGGTAGGAGGGAAGCGCGTCTTCCCAGGTGATTGGATGGTGGGCGATGACGACGGGGTGGTGGTGATCGCCCGGGACAAAGTGGTGGAGATCGCTAACCGTGCCATGGACGTGCTGGAGAAAGAGAACCGCCTGCGCGGGGAGATAGAGGCCGGCTCCACCCTCTCCCAGGTAGCTTACCTCGAGAAATGGGAAAAGAAAAAGTAGCTGGGGTCAGCCGTTCAAACGACACATATGGCAACACAATCACCCACACCTCTTGTAGAAGAACCAAAAAAAGTGTCTGGGGCTGACCCCATTATTCCTTACGACGGCGCCACTTGCTCAGCCACTGCTTCTTGATGAGTTCGGCGGGAGCCTCCTCGTCCGAGTCTTCCCATAACCCTTCCTCTCCGGCTTGCGGCTCTTCCGCGGCAGGCGTCTCCTCGGTCAGCAGGGCCGCCCCCTGGTAGTTGGGTACCTCCCATATCAGGGCGGTCAGAGGGCCTTCGGCGCCCTTGCGCTCGGCGATAGCTGACAGGAACAAAGAGGCCTTGGCGGGATCGGAGGCCCGGCGCAGGATCAGGGTCAGATCGCGCGGCCCTATCACCTTCGCCACGATGGGATCGCACAGCACCGCGATATCCCCGGGTTGGAGTTGTACCTCCTCCACCTCGACGGTCTCGCCGGAACCAGACCCCAGCAACGCCACATCGTTGCCTTCCGCCTGGAAAACGGCACGCGCCTCCCCTTCGTGGAACAGGAACATCCCTCCCTTGCCGCTGCGTGCCGCATAGGCGTTCGTGGTGCCAGCGATCACCACTGCAAGGTCCAACTCGAAGCCCCCATCGGGCCAACGGTCCAATATGTACTGGTGGATGTGATGGAAGATACGTTTGAGCATGCGACTGTAGTCCGAGACCTTGAGGTCACGTCCCTTTTGCTTGAAGAATTCGTGCAGGAGCGCGATGGCGTAGCGCCTTATCTCGAGCTCTTCCAGGCCTGAACTCTCGGAGCACAATCCGGCCGCGAAGACCAGCCCGGATGGACTACCGCCCTCCTTCATCTTCAGCACGAAAAAGGGGGCATCCGGCGGGGAGCTCCTCTCCCCGGTATGGGAAATGCCGATATTAGGGCCTCCCTCTTCGATGCTGTTTCACCTCCCGTCTCCTGCGGTTGCCGCTCTGCAGCACCGCATTTTCCGGCGGGGTCAATCCCAGGTTCGCTCCCCGCGCACCAGGTCCTCGTAGGACTCCCTCTCTCTCACCACGCCGAAGCGGTCATCTTCCACCATGACCTCGGCGACGCGGCGGCGGGAATTATAGTTCGAGGACATGGTGAAAGCATAGGCGCCGGCGCTCATGACAGCGAGCAACTCCCCCGGCTCGGAGTGCGGTAGCGCCCGCTCCTTGGCCAGGAAGTCGCCGGATTCGCAGACCGGCCCCACCACGTCCACGGTCTCATCCTCCCGTCCCGTTTTCCTCACGGGGATTATCTCGTGGAAAGACCCGTAGAGACTGGGACGGATGAGGTCGTTCATCGCCGCGTCCACCACCAGGAAATCCTTTTCCCCCGTGTGTTTACGATATAGGACCTGGGTGACGAGTATGCCCGCGTTGCCCACGATCATGCGCCCGATCTCCAGGATCACCATGCAGCCCGACTCCCTGAGTATGGGCTCCAGGGCCTGTGCGTAATCCCGGGGGTGGGGTACCTCCTCCTGCCGGTAGGGTATCCCGAAGCCGCCACCGATATTTACATAACGGATGGTGTGGCCGCTCGACTGCAACCGCTTCAACAGTTCCCAGATGATCGAGAGGCTGGCGCGGAAGGGATCCACCTGCGTTATCTGGGAACCGATATGCTGGTGCACCCCCACGACCTCCACATTGGGCAACGAGGCGGCGTGCTCGTAAACCGCCAGCGCCTCCTCGATGCCGATGCCGAATTTGGCCTCCTTCAACCCGGTGGCTATGTAGGGGTGGGTTCCCGCATCCACATCGGGATTTACCCGCAGCGCGATAGACGCTTTCACACCCTGCTCGCCGGCCACCCGATCCAGGGTGGACAGCTCGGTGGTCGATTCCACGTTGAACATCAATATCTGAGACCGCAGTGCGAAGGCCATCTCCTCTGCGGTCTTGCCTATACCCGCATAGACGATCTTCTCCGCCGGGATCCCCACCTTGAGGGCCCGGAACAGCTCGCCCCCCGAGACGATATCGGCGCCCGCTCCCTCCGCTGCCAGCGTCGACAGCACCGCGAGGTTGGAGTTGGCCTTGGTGGAATAGCAGATGAGGTGGGGCAGGCCGGAGAAGGCCTCATCCAGGCGGCGGTAATGGTTACGCAAGGTACGGCGGCTGTAGACGTAGACCGGCGTCCCCACCTCCCCGGCGATGCGTTGGAGCGGCACGTCCTCGCAGTATAGTTCCCCGTCTCGAAACCTGAAATCGTGCATGTCTTTCGTACACCAACCCTTTATTCCCCTATGAAGGTGACCACGAGGGCGCGAGACCTGGGTACCTCGTCGAAGTCGATAAAGACCACTTGCTGCCATCTCCCCAGCTGGGGCACCCCCTCATCGAAGGGCACGGTCAGGGAGGGACCCAGCAAGCCCGCCCGCACATGGGAATGGCCGTTGGAATCGACACCCCGCTGGTTGTGATGGTAATCGCGGTCAACGGGAGCGATGAAGTCGAAGAGCTCACGGAAATCGATGCAGACGCCGGGCTCGTGCTCCAGGGTGGTGACCGCCCCGGTGGCGCCGGGGACGAAGACATTGAGTATCCCGCTCGCAAGACCGGTATCTCCCAGCATGGCCCTGATCTCCTCGGTGATCTCGACGATGTGGGCGTCACCTTCCGTTTCGAACTCTATCCGCTTGTGTATCACCGCCATCGTTCCGCTCCTTTCAACATCATTATAGTCATTAGGGCACCATCCCATAAATACGCTGGCATTCGAACGCCGCTGCGCCGCGCCCGCAAGGCGCTTGACCCTGCGTACTCGCTGAGTACGTCGCAGGGAGCCAGGCTGACCGAGAATAGTGCGCGAGGCCTTTCATCAAGCCTTGGGGTCAG
>CAYHAT010000325.1:0-4268 GCA_964354675.1 uncultured Actinomycetota bacterium
AAAGTGTTGCCCCAGTTATCATCTCCCGCTACCCACACTTCTCGGAGAAGAACCGTAAGTAATAAATCCCCCCTCGGGCCGCAAGAACACCCTAGAGGTGCTTTCCCAACCGGTCCAACATCTCCTGGGGCTGGAGGCTGGAGAGGTGATAGTAATCAGCTCCCATGGCGTCGGCTATGCGGCGGGCGTGGGAGGGAGCCGCCCGGCCCGCTTTCATGCGGGCGGTCTCGATGGAAGTGTCGAATACCACGCAAGAGAGGTTTTGCGAGTGGATCTTCTCGGCCAGCTCGAGGCTCTCACGCAGAGGATTATCCGATGCGAAGCCCACGTTGCCGTGCCCGTCGGTTATAAGGACCAGCAAGGGAACGATATCGGGGTCCCGCCGCAGCTCCCGCCTGGATACCAGCAGCCCCATGGCCAGGCCGTGGTTGAGTGGGGTAGCGCCACCGGTGGCCAGGTCTTTGATGCGCAGGTTGGCCAGTTGCACGCTTGAAGTGGGGTTGAGGACAAGTTGGGCCCCCTCGTCTCGGAAGGAGATCAAGCCCACGCGGTCCCGCTGTTGATAGGCATCGACGAGGAGCTGGTTGACCACTTTCTTGGTCACCTCGATACGTTCGTGGCAGCCCATGGACGCGCTGGCGTCCACGATGAACAGGATGAGGTTCCCCACTTTGCGCCGCCGGATGGAGGCGCGCAAGTCCTCCTTACGGATGTTGAACGGCTGATCGGTGCCCGCCGTCCTCCCGGCGGCGGCCCGCAGGGTGGCGTCTATGGCCAGGTTTCCCGCACCGACATCCTCGTCCGGGCGTGGGAGACGATGCCCGACCCGCCGCCCATTGCTCGTTTCCGTAACCGCGCTGCTCCTCTTGCCGTCCGTGATGCGTGACACCTTCGCTGCCAGGCCTTGTAGAGACGGCGTCTCGAAATCCTTGCTCGATGCCACGGCGCATCTCTCCTCCATCGCGGTTGCCGGCAGGCTCTCCGCGTCGCCTGTCGTCATGGCCGGCGCGTCCCCCGCGGGAATCACGGTAGACAGGTTGTCCTGGAGGGGAAGGTCGAGTGATCTTCCCTTACGCTCGATGATGCGGTCCAGTTGCTCCAGGTCCTTCAGTTGGTTATCGAAGGGCGTCTTTCTCAGCCGGTGCAGGAAGGCCATCTCCGCAGCCTCGCGTATATGGCCCTCCCCGACCACCGCGGTGCCCTCCAGGGCTGCGAGCGCCCGGGCGGCCTGGCAGGTGGCGATATCCGCACGGTGTCCACAGACCCCCAACTCCACGGCTATGCGGGTGGCCAGCTCCAATATGGCGTCCGAAAGCTCGATGCGGGGTAGGAGCTCCCGGGCCCGGAGGATATCGTTGCGCAGCCTGTGCTGCGAAGGCTCGCATGACGAGCGTAAAAGCTGGGGGTCGTCGAGGAAGCGCTGGCGGCGGCGGATCACCTCCACACGGTCCGCCGTGTCCTTTTCGCCCTTGACCTCCACGCAGAGCCCGAAGCGGTCCTCGAGCTGGGGACGCAGCTCACCCTCCTCGGGATTCATGGTCCCCACCATGATGAATGAGGCGGGGTGGGAGTAAGACACCCCTTCCCGTTCTACTATGTTCACGCCCATGGCTGCGGCGTCCAGCAGAACATCGACGATGTGATCGTCGAGGAGGTTGACCTCGTCCACATAGAGGAGCGAGCGGTTGGCGTCGGCCAGGATACCGGGTTCGAAATCTTTAACCCCCTCCTTCACTGCCCGTTCCAGGTCCAGGGTCCCTACTACCCGGTCCTCGCTGGCGTTCAAGGGGAGGGTGACGAAGCGCATGGAGCGGGAGGAAACGGGCAGGGGCTCTCCCCTTTTCCAGCGGTTCAGGCATGCGGTGCACATCTCGTCCTCGTTGTGGGGGTTACAGGAGAAAGCGCAATCGGCGACCGTCTCGATCTCAGGTAGCAGGTCCGCAAGCGCCCGCGCAGCGGTGGATTTTCCCGTGCCCCGCTCCCCCTTGATCAGCAGCCCGCCTATGCGGGGATCGACAGCGTTGATGAGCAGAGCACGCTTCATCTTTACCTGCCCCACGATAGCGGAGAAGGGGTAGAGGATGAAGCCCTGCTTCATGCGACCATCCTTACGTCTCTGGTTCTTTTACGAGAAGTGTGGTTGTCTGTGGATCGGGGTCAGGTCTCAAAGCTTGAATCTTATTCAACAGGGAAAGCGCCGATCGAAATCCCTGAGAATTCAAGTGTTGAGACCTGACCCAAACACGCATCTGCGGTCACTCCCCCTGCTACCCACACTTCTCGCAAAAAAACTCCATCTTTTTAATACAATATATAGTAATTTTTTATTTCAATCAACACGATATGTAGTAAATCTGTTGCCAAAGCGGCGATCAACCCTATTGTTCGAAGGGCTCAATGCCGGGAGGACTGTCGCGGCGGGCTGACGTCATTTAAATGATGGGAAGGTTATGCCGATATCTTCATTGTCGCTTTCTATCCAGGTGTTCGGAGAGGAGGTAGGTACATGGAGATAGCGGTGTCGAGAGTCGGGGATATGGAAGAGATCGCCGTCGTCAAGGTATCGGGGGTGGTTGACTCCGAAACGGTGGAGCTTTTCGGGGAGACTGTCGAAGGGGTATTCAAAGAGGACTGTTACAACATGATCCTGGATATAGACGGGCTTTCCTACATCAACACCGCGGGCCTGAGCATCATCGCCGACGCCTACAAGAAGTCAAGCCAGAACAAGGGGGAACTGAAGATCCTGAGGGCGGGCGATGCCATCAGGGAACTACTTGACGTGGTGCGGTTCACAAAGATCATCGACATCTACGAGGACGAAGGGGAGGCTATCGGGAGCTTCAGGTGAGCGCGGAGATGATCGAAAGGGCGGATAAGGACGCAAGGGGCTCACCGCAAGAGGCGGTTTCCAGCGGGGACCTCTATCGCATCGGGCGTTTGCTGGCATCCACTCTCAGTCTGACCACACGCCTGGACCGCGTCGTCGAACAGGCGATAGAACTGCTGGAGGCGGACCGGGGGAGCATCATGCTCCTGGACGATGATGCCCGGGAACTAGTGGTCAAGGCTTCTCGGGGGCTGGATTCTTCACGCGAGTTCAGGGTTCCCATTGGTGAGGGGATCGCCGGCTGGGTGGCCGAACACGAGGAGCCCCTGGTCCTTCAGGACGTGGTATCCGACCGCCGTTTCACCGGTACGGACCCCAGCGTGAAGAGCGCGCTGGCGGTGCCGCTGCGGGTGGACGGCAAGGTCATCGGGGTGCTCAATGTCTCCAGCGAAACCCGCAAACACCGTTTCGACCACCTGGACCTGGAGCATCTCAGCTCCTTCGCGGACATGGCAGCGGTGGCCATAGAGAACGCGCGTCTCTACCAGGCATTGAGGAAAGACCAGGAACACCTGAACAAAGAGCTGCGGATGGCCAGCCGCATCCAACGTTCCATCATCTCGACCCACGTTCCCTGCGCGTCGGTGCGCATGGTATCCAGGCTGATGCCGGCCTCGGCGGTGGGCGGGGATTTCTTCAGCATCATCCCGCTGGACCGCGATTCCCAGTTCTGCTTCTACTGCTCGTCCGAGGTGCAGGACCGTTGTCAGAACCTGCGCACCCAGTTCTGCCCCAACAAGTTCGGCCTGATGATCGGCGACGTCGCCAACAAGGGCATGCCCGCGGCGCTGATAATGTCCGTCCTCACCACCATACTGTACGAGGTGGGGCGGCACCACATCTCGCCCCGTACCATATTGAACGAGGCCAACGCAGCCTTCCGCCGTTTCTTCAACGAGTCGCAGTACGGTTTCGCCACCCTTTTCTACGCCTTTTACGACAACAACGACAACACCCTCACCTATACCAAGGCGGGACACGAGCCACCGCTCTTGCTGCGGGGAAAGAGCGGCGAGTTCGAGTACCTGGAGGGTGAGGGATTTCCGGTGGGACTCATGGAGGACGGGGGGTACCAGGAGAAGACCATCAGGCTGGAGCGGGAGGACCGCATCCTGCTGTATACCGATGGCCTCACGGGTGCCCTCAACGTAAAAGGGGAGATATTGGGGAGGAAGAGGCTGGTGGAGCTGGTGAAGTCGCTCGTCGGAGAGGATATCGAGGCTTTCCTGGATGCCCTGGCGGACGAGATCATGCTCTTCTCCGGGGATGCCCCCCAGCCGGACGATATCGCCGTCATGGTCCTGGAGCTCGAGGACCTGTACGACCTCACCATGACCGTGGGGACCGATGTACGGCAGATCCGCTATGTGATCAACAG
>CAYHAT010000326.1:0-4266 GCA_964354675.1 uncultured Actinomycetota bacterium
AGGCGCGTAAAGTGTTCCCCTCCAGGAAGGGGGCGGTAAGATAAACGGCAACGTCGTCCCAGGCTGGCCCCGGCGAGTAGGCCAATACGGCACCGGGTGGTGCGTAGGTCCAACCGGTGCCGTCGTCGCTATATGCCTCTCCGGCGCTGAACCTACCCAAGGCATTCATCCCCTGTAAGGACATCTTGTAGGTGCTCCCGTCGAAGACGAGGTCGGCGACGGAGACCTCGTTCTGCCGCCAGCCGCCGCCGCCTGCAGTCAGCACGGGATTGCCTATATGCTTGGTCCATGTGATCCCGTCCGGCGATGTGGCGATGCCCACCTGGCGGAGGTTAGCGGCGTTCACGCCGGTGTAGGCCATGAGGTAATCGCCCGCCCAAGGTCGCGCCAGGACCTGGAAATCGTCTATGTCGAAGTTATCCCAGCTCCCCCCAGAGCCCGGGTGGAGGACAGGATTGGCCGCGCTCTTGCTCCAGGTGTTGCCGTCGATCGAGCTGGCGTATCCGACCTGCGCCAGCCCGGCTCCGTTATCGCCCAAGTACCACAGCTCATAGCCGGGCCCTTTGCGCATCGCCTGTCCCACGTAGATATCGGCGTCCCATGCGCCCGCCGTTCCCGGCGACAGCACGGCGCCTGCGGCCCTCTGCCACGACCTGAGATCGGGGGAGGTCGCCCGCCCCATGCTTGAGTTAAACGCCGCGTCGAAGCCCCTGAAGAACATGGTGTAGTGATCGCCTTCGTCGAGGAGGGGCCCGAGAGTGACCCCGTTCTGGTCCCATGCGGGAACGGTACCGCTCCTCTGCAGCACGGGATTGGTGGCTAGTTTGGTCCAGTTGATTCCGTTGGGGGAGGAGGCGTAGCCGACGGCATCGATACCGGTGGCGCCAATGCCCCTGTAGACTACCTCGTAGCCGGAGGCCGCGCGACGGGGAAAGCCGAACATATAGGCGGAATCCCAGGTGCCCGCCGCGCCAACGGCCACGACCGGGTTCGCGGGGTCCTTGGTATAGGGATTGGATAAATAGGATATGCGCATGGTGCCGGGCACACTCCTGGTGTCCATGTGATGCGAGGCGCTGTAACGGGCATCGTCAAGCCACAAGGCCTGGCCCGGGCCTCCCGTCCAGTCATCCTGCCTCCACTCCCACCCCGAGGCCTGGGCGGCGGGCAGGGGAATAAAGGTGAGAGCGAGGAGAGAGACGAGGAAACAGAGAGAATAGACCACCCATTTGCGCATGACAGACCTCCTGATCTAGAGCCCTTATCCGGGCGTATCCGGTATCCTTATCTTCCAACGTCTGTAGAGGTTTTCTATTTACAGCCCCTCCAATCCTCTTTAGGCTCACACGCGGCTGATCCCGTTCCGGCAGACGATCAACCCGTATCGGGAAGTCGCACACCGGAACCGGTGTTGGCTACGCGTGGCATAATAACGGGGACACCCTATCGTGAGCCGGCGGGGGAGAGGTCGCGGGATGCGCAAGCTTCTGGTCCTGGTGTGTGTGGTCATCTTCGTCGACAGCCTCGGTTACGGCGTGGTGGTGCCGGTGATGCCGGTCTACGCCAGCGAGCTGGGCATCGGCGAGCTCGGGCTGGGCCTGCTCTTCGCCTCCTACGCCATGGGCAATATCGTGGCCGCGCTGCCCTTCGGGCTCGTCTCGGACCGGCTCGGGCGCCGCCCCTTCCTGGTCTTCGGTATGTTTGCCATGGCCGGCGCCTTCGTCCTCTACGCTTATTCCACCACCTACATAACCCTGTTCCTCTCGCGTTTCCTAGACGGGGTCACGGCGGCGGCAAACTGGTCGGTGGGGCTGGCCATCATCGCCGATATATATCCGGCGGGCAAGAGGGGAAAGGAGATGGGGACGGTGATGGCGGCGATGGGAGCGGGTTCCATCGCGGGCCCGGCCCTGGGCGGCATACTCTACGACTGGGTAGGATACAAGGCCCCATTCCTCCTGGTGGCGCTGATCTGCGTGGCGGGAGGCATCTTCGCGCTGCTGAGCCGGGAGCTAAAGCACCTGCCGCGAGGTACCACCGAGGCGGAGTACGGCAAGATGGCGCGCAACGTCATCGCCTATCCCGGCATGATGCTGGTCATCGTCGTCGTGATGATGGGGACGGTGAGCCTGGGCTTGCTGGAGCCGCTCTTCCCCGTGTACCTGCAGGAGAACCTGGGCTTGGGAAGCACGGGTATAGGCCTGCTCTTCGCCCTTACCGTGCTGGCATACTCCGTTGCCAGCCCGCTTACGGGCCGGCTCGCAGACAGGGTGAGCAGAAGAGGTCTCATGTCGCTGGGACTTGTAGCCACCGCCGTGGTGGCCCCCCTGCTGGTGTTCTCGCACCACCTGGCCCTGACCGCGTTGCTCTTTGCCCTCTGCGGCGTCTCCATCGCCTTCTTCGAGACCCCCACCCTTCCCTTTATCGCCGACCGCATCGCCGGCGGGGAGGAGGGCGGGGTATACGGCACCGCCTTCGGCATCTTCAACATGGCCTGGGCCATCGGGTATATCCTGGGGCCGGTTGCCGGCGGCTTCCTCGCCTCCCGGCACGGCCTTCCCACCACCATGATCATCCTCTCCGTACCCCTGGTCATCCTGGCATGGAAGGTATGGGACAGCCTATAGGTGTTGCCCGATCCAGTAGTTTCCCGGGCAGGGGGTTTTATAATAGAGCTACGCCTGCGTTACGATAGTTTGAATTGCGTAAGCGATAGCGCCGTCTTCGGCGCGACGGTGCCAGTTCCTGGCACGGGTACGTATCAGGAGAATGACATGTTCGATCGCACTGATGCAAACGGGACAAGACGAAGGGCCCTGGTGCTGATGTCCGGGGGGCTGGACTCGGTGCTGGCGGTGGAACTGCTGCGGCGTTGCAGGGTCGAGGTTACCGGCATCACCTTTACCACCCCCTTCTTCGAGAGCGCCAAGGCGGAGAAGGCCGCCGGCGACCTGGGCGTAGAGCAGCTGGTGGTGGATATCACCGGCCCCCACCTGGAGATGCTCAAGAACCCCCGCTACGGTTACGGTAAGAACCTCAACCCTTGCATAGACTGCCATGCCCTCATGGTGCGGGTAGCCTTGGAGCATCTGGATGAGTCGGGGTGCGATTTCGTGGCCACGGGCGAGGTGCTGGGGGAGAGGCCCAAGAGCCAGAACCGGCAGGCCCTGGAGCTGGTGGGTCGCTCGTCCGGAGCGGGGGACCTGCTCTTACGCCCTCTTTCTGCTAAGCTGCTGCCGGAGACGAAACCGGAGCGCGAGGGATGGGTAAAACGGGAGTGCCTGCTCGACCTGTCCGGTCGCTCACGGCGGCGCCAGATGGAACTGGCGGAGGAATGGGGGATCGAGGAGTACGAGAGCCCGGCAGGAGGGTGCCTGCTCACCGATGCCGCCTTCAGTGCCCGCCTGCGCGAGCTCATGGCGAGGGTGCCCGGCTTCGATGGCGCAGACGCCGGACTCGCGAAGGCGGGACGTCATGCCTGGGCGGGGAGCACCCTCATCGTCCTGGGGCGCAGGCACGAGGAGAACCTGCGCCTTATGGAGCTCGCCCTCCCTACCGACCTGCTGCTCCGGGAGAAGGACATAGCGGGGCCCGTCGCCCTGTTGCGCGCCTACCCCCGCGGCGCCTCACCCAACAAGAAAGATATCAAGGAGGCCGCGCGCCTACTGGGTATATATGGTAAGGGAAAGAAGCCCTTACAGCCGGACATGCTGGCAGAGGTGGCCCCGGGAGTAGTAGAAGATGGAGAAGGCAGCTCCGGAGGTTGACACATGGGCAAGGCGAGAAACCACTAGGGCGGGCCATGCCGGCGGAGGTTGTCTGCGGTAAGTGTTTAGTGAGCGGGGCAGCCGGGATCGGAAAAGACAACAAGACCGAGCACCCGAGGCCCTGCAGGTATCGCCCCGACCCACTACATTAACTTGCTTAAGTTATATAACTATAATATAATCGCTCCAGCTCTGCGGGCACGCGTGTACGATAATCCCGCGTTGTGACTTGCGCGAGGCGGGTGCATAATTTACTTTAACTGTAATGCTGTAGGAATCTGGAAGGCGGTCCAGCGGGGCCGTAAGCCAGGATGTAGCCGGATTTGCCAGGGAATTTATGGAAGAGAAGTACGATTTTTCATCCGTCGAGGAGAAGTGGAGGCGCCGCTGGGAGGAGGCGGACCTCTACGCTGCGCACGAGGAGCCGGGACGTGAGAGGAAATACGTCCTGGTGATGTTCCCGTACCCCTCAGGTCCCGCCCATATCGGGCACGTGGCC
>CAYHAT010000327.1:0-4251 GCA_964354675.1 uncultured Actinomycetota bacterium
ACCGACGAGATCATGAAGGAGATCATCTCCCGCTCCTACGGCCTGTAGGTGTTTCTTCCGGCCCGAGCCTAGGGGTAACGGTCTCGCTCCGCTAACACGCTCCGCTCCGACCGACCCCATAGTTCTCGGGCCAGTTGGTCCTTATTCGGTTTGGCCTACACCCGGGTGTGGTAGTCTCTCATATACTGGGAATATGCAAGTTAGGACTTTTTCCAGGTGCTTTCCGTGAGCGGTCTGGCATATGTTCGTTCGGGCGTTAGGGTTTTCAGTGAATACTCCGCGCGTCAATCGCCTTCTTAACGGATGAGGCGAACTCATCTGCTTGCTGGGAGCCGAAGAGGATCCTCCTGCCATCCACCAGTCCCAACTGCAACCCGCGGTTACCGTAGACGTTGTATGCCTTGCCCACACCCTTTTTCCATGCGCTGCGGATGCCCCAGCCACCATACTCCTTTATGGGACTGTAGGTCCGGGCTTCGGCCGTCTTTATCTCATCCCACGCGATGTGGTGCGTCCCGCGATGGAAGGGATAGTAGCGATAGTACAATCCGTCGCTTCGCACCTCCACGACCAGTCTGCAGAAAAAGAAGAGGGCGGGAAGCCCCAACCCCACGAGCACCCAGACAAGTACGGTTATCCACAACTGGCCCTCCCCTTCACCCGGCGAGAGCGAGCGGAATAACTCATACACGAAGGCGAACCAGGCAAACCCGGCCGCGACCAGTATCAGCACCCACAGCCAGGGCTGCAGGAAGCGTTGTTCTTCGCGGAAAACCGCCTCATCCCCTGGCCTGCTGTCCGGGTCTTTCATGCATACCTCCGGTCTATCCTGGCCGCCGTTCCTGCCCTCTGATCAGCGACAGACTTTTCTGACATCGTCTGTGGTTCTAATCGGCTTGCTCGCTCTCCGGCCTTACAGGATCATCGCACGACAGCCACCGCACTAAGCGCGGAGGGATTCCCGTTGGGAAATGCCTTCCTGCCTCAGGCGCCCTTCTCGACGGGGACCCGGAGGTTGCGGAGCAATACCGTGGTGGAACAGGCCAGGAAGAGGGCCATGCTCACGACCTGGAAGAATGTGGCAGCGTTCTTGTCGGCATGTACGCGAAAGAACTCCATCACGAAACGGATGAGTCCGTAGCTGGCCAGCGATAGCAGG
Source organism: uncultured Actinomycetota bacterium (assembly GCA_964354675.1). GTDB lineage: Bacteria > Actinomycetota > Geothermincolia > Geothermincolales > RBG-13-55-18 > SURF-21. The sequence continues at coordinate 1,160 of CAYHAT010000327.1, forward strand.
AAGAGGTCCCAGTCCCGGCGCAGCCGCTTCCGCACCCACAGCAGGAACGCAAAGGCCGCCAGGTCCAGGACCATCTCGTAGAGCTGGGTGGGATGTACCGGCGTGGCCGATCCCGGGAAGGTCACCGCCCAGGGCAGCCCGGAGGGCTTGCCGCCGCAGCAGCCGTTCAGGAAGCAGCCGATGCGGGCTATGGCCAGCGAGAGGGGCATAGCCAGGCCCACCGCGTCGGAGCCCGCGCCCAGCGGAAGTTTCATGCGCCACGCCAGCAGAAGGCAGGAGGGCACGGCAAGGGCCAAGCCGCCGTAGAAGACGAGCCCCCGCATGTTGAAGTCGAACAGCTGTCCCCAGTTGCTGGAAAAGGTATCCAGGTTGCCCAGCACGTAGAAGATGCGCGCCCCGATGACCCCGGTGATGGCCGCAACGGACGCGATGAGATAGATGGCCGAACCGTCCAGGCCGCGCCGGTTGAGCTCGCTGCGCGCCACGAAGACGCCGGCCATAAAGGCCAGGAAGAGCATGACCCCGTAGGAATACACGGGGAAGCTACCGATGTAGAAAAAAACCGGCCGCATTCCTGGATCCTCCTTATCCGCCTTACGTCATACAAGTCTACCAGAATGATCCGCCATCCAAGTGTGCGGGCCGCATAGAAAAGGAACCCGGTACGTACTTTGCCCGGCTCGAAAAGGTTGAACGTTATCATTGTGCTTTTTCGGACAGCTGTAGAGAATGTTGTCAACTCGGCGATATAGAAGATAGATATGCGGAACGCCCGGGATGCCCTGAGATGAAGAGTGCAAGATGGCGAGCGGGAAGAAGGATGGTGGTTAGCTTGCATGCGAGAGCGAAGCTCATGACGGCCTTTCTTCTGTTATCCCTGCTGTTCGTCTCCCTCCTAGCGGGCTGCGGCGGATCGGTGCCCGTGATAGAGGTGGTGCCGGTGCCTCATCTGACCGGCGCGACCACGCAGGAAGCGCAGGCCTTTCTGCAGGAAGCCGGACTGGAGATGGGCGAAACGCGCGAGACATACAACGACGACGTACCTCCCGGGGAGGTCATCTCCACGACACCCCCTTACGGTGAGGAGCTGGAGAAAGGCTCGACCGTCGCACTGACGATCAGCAAGGGGCCGGAGATGGTCCCCATGCCTGCGCTCCTCGGGTCCGCGGAGGCCGATGCGCTGGCCGCCCTGCAGGCGCAAGGCTTCCAGGCGGAGGTGCAACGCGACTACAACGAGTCCGTAGGTGCCGGCCTGGTCTGTGCCATGCAGCCGGCCCCCAACGCCGCCGTCATGCGCGGTTCCAAGGTCGTGGTGACCGTGAGCCAGGGCTCCGCATACGTGACCTGTAGCACTTGCGGGGGTGACGGGAGCGTTACCGCCGCCGTTACCTGTCCGGAATGCGGCGGTAGCGGCGTCTGCTATACGTGAACGGGTTCCGTGCCGTGCGGTACGTGCGGCGGGACCGGGACCATAACGGAGACGGTGACCTGCTCCACCTGCGGGGGCGACGGCAGCGTACCCCGTTAGAGCATAGATATAGGGCTTCTTGAGACGGAGATCGAGCATCCCCGGGCCGCCTCTTGCCTTGTTCTGTGACAACACCCCATGAAATAAGCGAAGAGCACCTGCGATCTCGCTGCACCGGCATCACAGGTGCAAGCAGCACGTCATTAAATCCACGGCAGCAGGATTCCGAAGTAGAAAGAGGAGTCTTAGCTGATGCGAGCGAAAGGCTATTGGGGAATCCCTTGGCCGGTAGCTGGCGGATCGATCGGGATTGGAGTGCCGCATGGCCGTCGAGGCGGAGACAAGACACAGCTTTTTCACCCAACAACTGGCAGGCAGGCTGGAGCAAGAGGGGATCGCTACTCCCTCCTTCATCCTCGACCTCCTGGACAAACCTTTCGCCTCTTTCACCGAAGAGGACAAGAGGTTGTACGAGACGCAGGTCAAGGAGAAGGAGCTCCTGCTCCTCTTCGCCAAGCTGCTGCAGAAGATATACGAGGCATCGGGCGAGAGTGCCAAGCACAGCTGGAAGGGCATGTGCCACCTGCTCAAGGACTCCCCCATCAAGGTGTGCGTCTCCTATGTCATCAACCAGGAAGAGCAGCGGGAGATGGAGAGTGAGCGGGAGGTGCGCGCAGCTCCGGCCAGGGAGGCGCGACCGGCCACGACGCGGGGGGCACCCGTGAGCGAGGAGGCCGGGCCGGCAGGCGGCAGTGCTGCCAACAAGAGTTTCTTCACCAAGAAACTCGAGCGCAAGCTGGATGAGAGGGGCATCATGGTACCCGCCTCCATCATCGCCCTTCTGGACAAACCCTTCGATGATTTCACCGTCGAGGAGCAACGGCTGTACGAGGGGGAGTTCAAGGGCCGTCAGCTCACCATCCTCTTCTCCGACCTGCTCGACGAACTCTACGAAGAGACCGGGAGGGTCGCCAGCGGCTGGAACGCCATGTGCCGCTACCTCAAAGACACCCCCATGAAACTCATCGCCACCTACGTGGTGCAGGAGGAGGGGCGCCTGGAGGAAGTCGCCAAGGCCGTGCCGGAGGAACCGGCAGGCCAGCAGCCGGCGCGGGAGAAGTTCGACGTCAAGCGTTATCAACCGGCCCGGGCTGAACAGAAGGAACCGCAGTCGCGACGGCGCAAGAAGTAGGGGTTTCACGAAATGCACGGCGCGATCGATCTCAATGGCCCGGCGCCACGGCTCCGGCTCCGCATTAGCCTTCTATCGCCGACGAGCTGTTTATCTCGAACTGGAAATAGGCTGCGAAGATAAGTAAGAGATAGGCGATGTTCAAGAAAAGATCCGCGAGTTCGGTAGTGCTCATGATGCCGACCAGACGGATGTGAGCGGTCAGTATGGTCTGGACTATGATGCAGGCCAGGGCAAGCGAGATGAACAGGTAAGGCCGGCCCGTCTCACCCCTGCCGATGGTTATCGCCATAAAGGATACCACGCAGAGAGCTGCTATCTGCACCACCAGGGCGAATATGTCCGATAACTTTACCGCCGTATCGCCCCCGCTCATCGCCATGGGCACGATGAGCACGACGGCCAGCACTGCGATGACGATCAGCATTGATG
>CAYHAT010000328.1:0-4250 GCA_964354675.1 uncultured Actinomycetota bacterium
CTCCCCAGGTCGAGCCCGCTCGAAAACGATTTCCCCGCCCCGGTCATCACCACCGCCCGCACTTCCGGATCGTTCTGCAGCTCCTTGGCCGCCATGCCCAACTCCAGGAACATGGTGTGGTTCATGGCGTTGTGCATGTCGGGCCGGTTGAGGGTCAGGACGGCGACACCGTCCTTCTTCTCGATGGTCAAGGTCTCATAAGCCATCTTTTTCCTCCTTCCCGCGATCAGGCTACGTCGTTCAGACGGCTATTTAACTACTTTGTAAGGCTACCACGGAAAGCCTGACAAAAGCGATGGAAAACACACGCTGGAAGCGTTCGCTCACGGTCACTGATTATGTCATGGCAGCCGGCTGGGGTGCAAACCATAGCCAGGACCGTCCGGGCTGCTATAATATCTTTCTGGAGGTGAATGATTTGCCCATCTACGAATACAGATGCAAGAAGTGCGGACATTCCTTCGACCTGATGCAGCCCATGGACGCCGAGAAGGTGGCTGACTGCGAGAAATGCGGTGCGCCGGCGAAACGCGTGTTCAGCGCACGTATAGCGGTCAAGTACGAAGGTTGGGGGTTCAACGCCACCGACAAGCTCCTGCCCGAGAGCCGCCGCTCTAAAAGGGACTTCAAACAGCTGCGGGAAAAGGCGGAGCAGATCATGGACGACGACTTTTCTCCCTAATCCGTCGCTGCGAGTGCGATGGGGGTCGTGTCTTCGATCTTCGGTTTTCCGGACAATCCATAAACAATTCGATCAAGTGCAGCAAATCGAAGATCGAAGACACGACCCCCGGGTCAGATCCAACCCATAAGTATGCGCAAGACGTTCAGGCGCCTGAAGCGGCTTCCCACCACCGGCCACATCAGTTCCTCCTTGGGCAGGTAGAGCTGCTTGGACAACCGCTCCGATTCCCTGTGCAGCTTGTCCAACTCGGCCGCCTGTAGCCCGGGATCGGTGATGTCCAGGACGTCATCGACCATCGTCAGGAGGGAGATGGTGTCGCGGATGCGGCGGTCATTGAGGGATGCGTGTTCGGGGGATATGAGGCCATTGTTGGCCTTGATGGCATTGAGGGCCAGCAGGGCCTCGTAGGTGACGTCGACTATATCCTGGCGGGTCATCCACCTGGTCTCATAGCCCAGAAGGTCACGCCAGTTCGGGGAGAGGGAAGCCCGGGAGTAGTCTTCAAGGGTGTGATGTATGAGGCGGTAACCGTAGTGTTCGGATTCGCGGTAATATGAGCAACCCGGATCGATGAAGGGGGCGAGGGGTCCGATGGAGGGATTGACGCGGGGGCCGTGATTGCGCAGCAGCTCGCTGCAGTACTCTATGGTCTCCATAACGGAATCGCGCGTCTGGCCCGGCAGCCCTATCATGAAGAAGACGTCGAACTTTTCGCACCCCGCCTCCAGCGACCAGGCGATGTTGCGCTCCAGCTCCTCGTTGCTGTAGGGCTTACCTGTGAGCTCCCTGATCTTCTCGTCGTGGGTCTCGGGAGAGATCTGGAAGTCGAAGTGCTCGAGGCTCGAGGCTACGCGGTCGAATAAATCTCTAGGAGCCGGGGCGAACAGCTCAAGAACGATATGGTTCTTTGGGGCGAGGTGGCTGATGAGCTCCAGGGTCTCCATGGCATAATCCTTCCCGCCCTGCAGGAGGTCGCCGACGATGAATATGGGGGCGGTAGTGAACTGCGAGAGCAGCTCCACGTCATAGGCGATCTTCTCGGGAGCACGGTAAGCGACCTGCTCCCTCCCACAGAAATGGGAGAGGGCTCCGCGGGAGCCCCCGCAGAACGCGCAGTCATGCGTGCATCCCCGGCAGGTGAGGACCATGGTGACGGGATACCGCCACCAGTTCCAGAAGGCGCGCAGGCTCTTCCAGTCGCCGTATTTGAGTGCGGAGCGGATCATGTACTGGTAGTTGTTGCCCAGGTACTCGAGGCTGGCCGGGGAATAAGTGAGGGGATTCTCCACTATCCCACCGTCCGGGGCGCGATAAGTGAGGTTGGGTATGGAGTCTGTGGCGGTGCCATGGATGATGGACTCCATGAGCATGCGCAATGGTTCTTCGGTGGAGTCCCCGCGCAGGACATAATCCACCTGTGGATAACCCATGAGTTCACGGTGGAAGTAGGTGGCCGAATAGCCTCCCATGATCACCGGGGTTGTGGGATGGGCCTGTTTGACCAGGCGTGCCACCTCCAGCGCCCCTTGCACGTGGGCGAGCCAGTGCAGGTCGATACCGAAGGCGGCGGGTTTGATGCGGGACAGGAACTTGGGGACGTCGAACCCCTCGTCCTCGAGCATACGTTGGGCCAGGTTGATGACCCTGGCGTTGATGCCGTTGCGCTCCAGGTACTCACCGAGAAAGGTAAAGCCGATGGGATACATCTCGAAGACAGGTGTCGATGGTATGAGGTCGCTGATGGGGCTGGGCACGAACGTCAGCTGCCTGAAATCATAAACGCTGGGAGGGTGTAGCAAGGCTATGTCCGGTTTAACGAAAATCATCGTCCCACCTCGTGTGTAGCGCTATATAACGCTATAAGAAATGGTTCCTCTCCCAGAAGTGCGGGTAGCGATGGAGCCACGGCACAAGCCCGATATCCATAACGGCAGCCAAAAAGGAGCTTGCACGTTATGGGCTTGTTTATGTCCTGCCGATCACCCACATCTGTTGGAGATGAGCCTGTAAAATGAATGATAAACGCTTGGTATTGCAGGGGCAAGACGGCCTGCCGATACGACCTGCGAGAGGTTGCTGCGAGCGGCGAAGGTGACCCGCCGGCCGGCTTTCAGGCCATGAGTTTTTCCAGGAAGACCTCGCGGTCCTGGCCTATCTCCAACAGGCGCGTGGAGAGCTCTTCCACGATGCCGTCCAGGGCGATACAGAGAGCGACCTGCCCGCGCCTGAGGGTGTCCAGGATGCTATCCGGGCTCTCGCATATCTCGAAGATGGTCGAACCATCGGTGACCAGCTTACATTCCGCCAGCGGGCGTGAGTAGTCCGTGTTCTCGCGCAGGTAGGACAGGGTCTTCCGTATCTTCTGCAGGCTGACACCCCTCTGCAGCATGCCGATGATGGTCCTCAACTCCACCAGGTTGCCGAAATCGTAACGATCTTTTCTCAACCCGATGTCGTCGATCTCCACCTGAGCGGGTTGTATAAGGCCGGTGTCTTTCCAGTATCGCAGCTGGCGCTGCGAGCAACCGGATAGGCATGCGGCCTGTTCCGCGTTATAATTCATATCGCCCTCCCAAGGGCTGGATAAAATGCAATGGATACCGAAAGATGCGATTGGTTCTCTTGTTATCGGTAAGACTATTTTTAATACATCCGCTATCACAGATTCAATAGCAAACGCGAAAATTCTATCGACTTTTTTTCCGGATGCGCAACGGTGCAGCCCGCGGGATGCTTATGCCGAATACGAGCAGGAGATGTGTATAGAAGCGCGGGCCCTCTTACTTATCGGGTACGAATACAAAGGTATGCGCATAACCTCCACCGAAAACAACACCATAGTGGACGGCTGGCGGGACACCGGCTCCGCGGGAAGGGTCTGTTGAGACCACTGACGGGAGGTGGGAGCGGTGCCGAGAAAGAAAGGGGGGTGTGGCTCTATCAATCACATATACAAGGGATTAGGCATTGGATATAATATTTCAAACAGTCCGGTGGAGCGTCCTTCCGGTTTGGCAGTAAATGGGAGAAAGACATTGGCGGACATAAGGGCCTTTCGAGGCACCTTTTATAATCCACAGGTAGTAGAGGACCTCTCCAGGGCGATCGCGCCTCCCTACGACATCATCGACAAGAAGCGCAAAAAGACGTTGCTCTCGCGTTCCCCGTACAACATCGTACGCCTGATCCTTCCACAGACCGACGGCGCTCCCGAGTTCTGGAACACCTCCGCAACACTGTTCCGTGCCTGGAAGAAGGGCGCAGTCCTGGCCACCGATAGCGGACCGTGCCTGTACGTCTATCGCCAGAACTTCGACCTGCCCGATGAAGGGGCGGTGAGCAGGACCGGGATACTGGCCCTGCTGCGGTGCAAGGACTTCTCGAGCGGGGAGATCCTTCCCCATGAAAAGACCTTTCCCCGCACCCGGGCGGAGAGGCTGAACCTGCTGCGTGCATGCCGCGCCAACTTCAGCCAGATCTTCACCGTGTTCCGCGACGAGGGGGAAGAGACCCTCGCTCTCCTGGGGAAAACGACCTCGACCCCGGCTTTCCTAGAGCTGCGCGA
>CAYHAT010000329.1:0-4225 GCA_964354675.1 uncultured Actinomycetota bacterium
TCCAGGTTGGTGAGGATGGAGGCCAGGTCGCCGGCGCGTTCCAGGGCCGGGCCCGAGGTCTGCTTGCAGGCCACCCCCATCTCGTTGGCTATGATGACTGCCAGGGTGGTCTTGCCCAGCCCGGGGGGGCCGGAGATGATCACGTGGTCCAGGGACTCGTTGCGCTCGCGGGCCGCCGCGATGAATATCTCCAGGTGTTCGCGTATGCGGTCCTGCCCGATGAACTCGGACAACCAACGGGGGCGCAGGGTGATGTCGAACTCCTGCTCGTCCTCTCTCGCCTCGGGGTCGAGCAGTCGTTCCTCCCCCACCTCCAGGTCCCCGGTTATCTCCTCGTTGTCGTCCTTCATCGCGGATCACTTGCTTTCCATCGAGCGTGCGCGCACGTTCCCGGCCATCTCTTCTGGTTCTTCTCCCAGAAGTGTGGGTGGGATGGAGCAAGGGCACAAGCCCGATACCCATAACAGCAGCTAAAAAGGAGCTTGTACGTTATAGGCTTGTTTATGTCCTGTCGATTACCCACACTTGTTGGAGATGAGCCTCTTTTCTTTTTCCATCTCTTCGCCGCCGTAGCGTACTGGTCCTGTGCCGTCACCTATACCTTCCCCCCCAGTCGCCTGAGCGCGTGCTTCAGCATGTCCTCAACGCTGGGTTCATCCGCCGCGTATCCCTCCAAAGCGCGGTTGGCCTCCGTGGTGGTGTATCCCAATCCCTTCAGGGCCTCGCGCGCCTCTCGCGTAAGGTCGCTCCCGTCCGGGCCTCCCGCCGCTATGCCCAGCTCCCCTGCCAGGGGCGCGAGTTTGTCCTTCAACTCCAGGATGATCCTCTGGCCGCTCTTCTTCCCCACCCCTGAAACCGCGGTTATGGCCTCCAGGTCCTCCGAGGCCACGATGCGCACGAAGGTGTCCGGGTCGTAGGCCGAGAGCACGGCCAATGCCGCCTTGGGGCCGATGCCGGTGACGGCGATGAGCTTGAGGAAGATGTCCCTTTCCTTGCGGCCGGAGAAACCGTAGAGCTGCAGGATGTCCTCCTTGACATGGAGGTAGCTGTAGAGTTTGGCTTTCTTGCCCGCGGCCGGCAGGCCCTGCAGGGTGGGATGGGAGAGGAACAAGGTCAGCCCCAGCCCTCCCACTGCGACCACGGCTCCCTCCTCGCTCTTCTCAGTTAGCACGCCCTCGACGAAATCGATCATCTCACGTTCCTCTTTTTATGCGCGGGCTTTTTCTGAGCCGGCTTTTCCGACATCGCTTCCTCCAGGCGGCCGCGCATCCTCTCGCTGTGGGCGTGGCAGATAGCCAGGGCAAGGGCGTCGCTGGCATGGGAAGACCCGATGTCCCCCTCGATGTGGAGCAGTGTACGCACCATGTACTCCACCTGCCGCTTGTCCGCGCGCCCGTGTCCCACCAGGGTCTGCTTCACCTGCAGCGGGGTATATTCCTCCACCCCGACGCCGGCGTGCGCCGCGGCCAGGATGATACCGCCCCTGGCCTGGCCCACCACCATGGCGCTGCGGGCGTTGGTGTTGAAAAAGAGCTCCTCCAGCACCAGCAGGTCGGGGCGGTAACGCTCGATAAGGTCCCTGACCTCGCTATAGATCTTATCAAGGCGCGATGACAACGCTTCTCGGGGGGAGGTGTTTATCCCCCCGAACCCGAGGGACCGCAGCTGGCCCCCCTGCTTCTCCACCACCCCGTAGCCCGTCGCAGCGAGCCCGGGGTCGATGCCCATAATGATCATGGATTCTTCCGCGCCTCACTCTTCGGATAGTTCCTGCAGTATCTCGTCGGGGATATCGAAGTTAGCGTAGACCTCCTGGACATCCTCGTAATCCTCCAGGGCATCCACCAGCCGCAGTACCTTCTTAGCCGATTCCTTGTCGAGCTTGACCGTGTTCTTGGGAAGCATGGTCACCTCGGCCGAGGCCAGCTCGATCTCCGCTTCCTTCAAGGCCTCCATCACGCTGCGGAAGGACTCGGCGTCGGTGATTATCTCCCAGTGCTCGTCCTCGGTGGTCATATCCTCGGCGCCGGCTTCCAGCGCCGTCTCCAGTAGAGTATCCTCGTCCGCCCCCGTTTCCTTGTTGACGATGATGTTCCCCTTTTTCTCGAACATCCACGCCACGGAGCCGGAGGTGCCCAGGCTGCCCCCGGTGCGGGAGAAGATGCGCCGGATGTCCGCCGCCGCGCGGTTTCGGTTATCGGTCATGATGTCCACCATCACGGCTACTCCGTTGACTCCGTATCCCTCGTAGATTATCTTCTCGAACACATCGCCGGAACCCTCCCCGGTGCCGCGCTTGATGGCCCTCTCGATGTTGTCCTTGGGCATGGAGTAGCTCTTGGCCTTCTCTATGGCGTTGGCGAGCGCTACGTTGGCCTCGGGATTGCCCCCTCCCTCGCGTGCCGCCACGATGATGGCCCGGGAGAGCTTGCTGAACATCTGGCCGCGCTTGGCGTCCTGGGCGCCCTTCTTGTGCTTGATGGATGACCACTTGGAATGTCCTGACATCTTCTCCTCCTGTCTCGGTGATCGCCCTTCCCTACGAAGCCTCCTCGACCATCTTCAGGAAATAACGATGCACCCTATCGTCACCGGTGAGCTCGGGGTGGAAGGCGGATACCAGCATGCCGTCCTCGCGGGCCATGACCACCTTGCCTCCGAACTCGCCCAATACGGCGACCTCCGGTCCCACCTCGTCGATCCACGGGGCGCGTATGAACACCGCCCGGAAGGGGCGGTACGCGTCATCGATGTCCTTCACGGCCAGGTCCGTCTCGAAGCTGTCTACCTGCCGCCCGAAGGCATTGCGGCGCGCGGTTATATCCATGAGCCCCAGCAGGGGCTGATCGCCCTCGGTGATACGCTGCGCCATCATGATCAGGCCGGCGCATGTCCCGTACAAGGGTATCCCTTTTAAAGAGAGGGAGCGCACTTCTTCTCGGAACCCGCAGGCGATCATGAGCTTGCCGATAGTGGTGCTCTCTCCCCCGGGGATGATCAGGCCCTGGCATAGCTGGAGCTCGGCGGGGTATTTAACGGCAACCCCTCGAGCTTCACATCTCTCCAGCGTCTGTAGATGCTCGCGTACCGCCCCCTGCAACGCGAGCACTCCTATAGTCGGCTTCTTCATCTCTCCTCTTTTCCCATACCCGCCCGGCCGGCCGAGATCACCAGCCGCGGAACTGGATCAGGTTCTCGGGTTTGATCTCGGAGATCTCCTGTCCCGCCATGGCCTTGCCGATGCCGCGGGAGACCTCCGCCAGTACCTTGGGGTCGGTGTAATGGGTGGTGGCCCGCACGATGGACCGGGCACGCGATGCCGGGTCCTCGGACTTGAAGATGCCCGAGCCAACGAAGACACCATCCGCTCCCAGCTGCATCATCATGGCCGCGTCCGCAGGCGTAGCGATGCCGCCAGCGGAGAAGTTGACCACGGGCAGGCGGCCGTTCTCCGCCACCCAGCAGACCAGGTCGTAGGGCGCGCCCATCTGCTTGGCGGCCGTCATGCGTTCGTCTGCGGGAGTGACCGTCAGCTTCTGTATCTCGCTGTTGATGGTACGCATGTGCCGCACCGCCTCCACCACGTTCCCCGTGCCGGCCTCGCCCTTGGTGCGGATCATGGCCGCGCCTTCACCGATGCGGCGCAGCGCTTCTCCCAGGTTGATAGCCCCGCATATGAAGGGGATGGTGAACTGCCACTTGTCGATATGGAAGCTATCGTCGGCGGGAGTAAGTACCTCGCTCTCGTCGACGTAATCCACGCCCAGCGCCTCCAGGATCTGCGCCTCGACGAAGTGGCCGATGCGCGCCTTGGCCATCACCGGGATGGTCACAGCCTCCATGATGGCCTCGATGATGGTGGGGTCGGCCATCCTCGCCACGCCGCCGTCTGCCCGGATGTCCGCGGGCACCCGCTCCAGCGCCATGACCGCCACCGCACCGGCCTCCTCGGCGATGATCGCCTGCTCATGTGTGGTCACGTCCATGATCACGCCGCCCTTGAGCATCTCTGCCAAGCCGGTCTTCACTCTCAATGTACCTTTTTCTTCCATCTTCCCGATCCCTCCAGACCCGTCCTATTAAGAAAAGCCCTCACGGGCTCCCCTTTTTTTATCATAGCTTATACCATAACCCCTATCAATCAAGCCTAAGCGGTCTTCTTAATGTACACGTGCCAGGCCTACACATTCGGAAATGTGAAGGCGCTGGCACCGTCGCGCCGAAG
>CAYHAT010000330.1:0-4197 GCA_964354675.1 uncultured Actinomycetota bacterium
TACGAAAACTTTGCCGCGGGCTGCATCCCCTATGGCCATGACGTAAACCCCGGCGTCCTCGCCCTCCTCCAAGCGCGGTTCAGCCAGCATGACCCGCTCCATCCCTATGGAGAAGCCCGTCGCCGGCGTGGGCTTTCCCCCCAGTTCCTCGACCAGGTTGTCGTACCTGCCGCCCGCAGCCAGGGCGTTCTGCGCCCCCGCTTGCGGGTCCTGAAACTCGAACACCGTGCGGGTGTAGTAGTCGAGCCCGCGCACCAGGCGGTCGTCGCCGCGGAAGGATAAGGATGATGCTGCGAGGAGTTTTTCCACCTCCTGGTAATGCTCACGGCACGCCTCGCACAGGAAACCCTCCAGACCGGGAGCTCCCGCTATGATCCCGGCGCAGCCCTCGACCTTGCAGTCCAACACCCGCAGGGGGTTCTCCACGGCACGGCGCCCGCAGTCCTCACACAGGTTTTTCTTACTCTTTTCGAGGTATTCCCTGAGGGCCTCGACGTAGGCAGGGCGGCACGTAGCGTCACCCACGCTGTTCAGTACCAGGTCGGTCTCGATGCCGAGCAGGGCGAAGAACTCGCGGCATACCAGGATGACCTCTGCGTCGGCGCTGGGGTGAGGGGAGCCGATCAACTCCACCCCCAACTGGCTGAACTGGCGGTAGCGCCCCGCCTGGGGACGTTCGTGGCGGAACATGGGCCCCTGGTAGTAGAGCTTCACCGGCAGACCGGCGGCATCCAGGTGGTGCTGCACGAAAGCGCGGGCCACCCCCGCCGTGGCCTCGGGGCGCAGGGTGAGGTTGCGGCCGCCCTTGTCTGTGAAGGTGAACATCTCCTTCTGGACGATGTCCGTGCCCTGGCCGATGCCACGCTCAAACACCTCCGTGTATTCCATTACCGGTAGAATGATCTCGCTATAGCCGTAGGTGCGGAAGAGGGCCGTACCCTTCTCCGCCACCCGGCGCCAGCCTTCGCTGTCCGGCGGCAGGATGTCCATGGTTCCCTTGGGGCCCTTGACCTCCAACCAGCGTTTCCTTTCCCTTACGATCTCATCTCGTAGCGCATATCAATGGCCGTTACCTTACCGGCTTTTTCCTCAATCCCGCCTCGCGCGAGACGCGTCCAATCCCTTCAGGAAAGGGTTGTGCGCCTTCTCCTCGCCCAGGGAGGTCTGCGGGCCGTGCCCGGGCAGGATAATCGTATCGTCCGGCAGGTCCCAGACCTTCTCCTTCACCGCGCGCAGCAGGCTCTGCAGCGAGCCTCCCCGCAGGTCGGTCCTCCCGATAGAGCCCTGGAAGATGAGGTCCCCACAGAAGAGGTACCCGGGGAGGTAAAAGCTCAGCCCCCCGGGGGTATGGCCGGGGGTGTGCAGCACCTCCAGGGCGAGGTCACCCACCTCGACGCGGTTACCATCGTCCAGCCACCGCACCTGCCGGGGGCGGGTGGCCATCACCCCTCCCGCCAGGCCTATGAGCTTGGTGCGCGGGCTGGCCAGCGCCCCGGCGTCGGCCTCGTGTATATACACCGGGGCCCCCACCGCGTCACTCAAGGGGCCTGCGCCCGCCATGTGGTCCACGTGCCCGTGGGTGCACAGAATGCCCACGCACTCCAGCTCCGCCTTGTGCAGGCGGGAGACGATGGACTTTATCTCACCTGCCGGGTCGATGACCACCGCCGGCGCACGCTTATCCGGCGCCACGATATAGCAGTTGGTGGCCAGCATCCCTATGGTCAGGCTTTCCAGCAACATCTGCCTGCCACTCCCTTCAAAGTGCACGCTTATCCGGCGCCACGATATGGCAGTTGGTGGCCAGCATCCCTATGGTCAGGCTTTCCAGCAACATCTGCCTGCCACTCCCTGCAAGATTGTGGACATTATAACCCCTAAACGAAACCCATCTCTATAAACAGCCGTGAAGAAGCGCCTTTAACCGGCTTTTCTTTTCCCCGGGCTCTCATGCATTATTTCGCCGTTGCGGGGGGAAATCCATGCCCGCTTACATGTTGACTCTTATCTCACCCGTGTTGCCTCACCCGTGTTGCGAGGGAGCGCAATATGGCCCGGGTGCTGAGGCAAACGATGTTCACGCAGGTGCCGGGGATTCCAGGAGGATGGTCACCGGGCCGTCATTGACCAGCTCCACGGCCATGCGGGCCTGGAATACCCCTTTGCCGGGGGGGAAACCGGCGGACGTGAACTTATCGCATACCCTCTCGTAGAGCTCCTGCGCCCGCCCGGGCGGGGCTGCTGCGATATAACTGGGGCGCCTGCCCTTGCGGGCATCGCCGTAGAGGGTGAACTGGGAGACGACCATGAGCTCCCCTCCCGCCTCTGCCAAAGAGAGGTTGAGCTTGCCCTCGGCGTCGTCGAAGATACGCAGGTTGACGACCTTGTTGACGATGAAATCGGCGTCGCTCTCGTCATCTGCGGCGGAGACGCCCAGAAGCAAAAGAAGGCCGGGGCCGATGCGGGATACCTCGCGGCCGTCTACGCTCACCCTGCAGCCGGACACCCGCTGCAGCAGCGCCCTCATGAGCGTCCTCGCATCGCGGTGGGTCGCGTCATAAGGAGGGGATCCACGTCATCCTCCCCGGTACGACCCGGTAGGCGTTGTACACGTATTCCACCTTGCGGATGTTGCGCAGGATGTCCTCGAGGTGTGCGATATTCCCCAGCTCGAACACGAAGCGGCTCATGTTCACGTTCTCGCGGTTGATGTTCATGGTGGCGGAGATGATGTTCACGTGGTACTCGCCCATGATGGTGGTGACGTCGCGCAGCAGTCGGGGCCGGTCCAGGGCCTCCACGCATATCTCCACCTGGAAGGAGGTGGGCTGCTCCGTATCCCAGCTGACATCTATGCGACGGTAGTCCTGCCCCAGCATGTGCGCGGCGTTGGGGCAGTCGGCGCGATGCACGGAGACCCCTCGTCCACGCGTGACGAAACCGATGATGGCGTCGTAGGGCACCGGGTTGCAGCAATGTGCGATGCGCACCAGCACGTTGTCCACCTCCTCCACCTTCACCCCCTTGGTGTAGGCCAGGGGGCGGCGGGGGCGGCGCGGTATGATGAGCTGCTCTTCGGGTGGTTCCTCCTCCGGCCCCAGGCGTGCATTGAGGTGGTTGGCCACCTGCTGGGCGGAGGTCTTGCCCGCCCCGATGCTCGCGTAGAGGTCGTCTAAAGCTACGAACCCGTACTCCTCCCGGGCGATATCGTCCAGCAGGTTCGAGCCCAGGATCTTCTGTATGGGCAGGCGGGATTTGCGCATGGTCTTCACCAGGACCTCCTTGCCCTCCTGGGCGTCCTCGATGCGCCTCTCCTTGGAGAACCACTGCCGGATCTTGTTCTTGGCCCGGGTCGTCTGCACTATGTTCAGCCAGTCCTTGGATGGTCCAGGCGACGTGTTGGAGGTGATGATGGAGATGATGTCCCCATTGCGCAGCTTGTACTCCAGGGGCACCAGGCGGTCGTTGACCTTTGCGCCCACGCAGCGGTGGCCGATCTCGGTGTGGATGCCGTAAGCGAAATCGATGGGCGTGGACCCCCGCGGCAGGTCGATGACGTCCCCCTTGGGGGTGAAGACGAAGACCTCGTCCTGGAAGAGGTCTATCTTCAGGCTTTCCATGAACTCCTGAGGGTCGGCGAGGTCGCGTTGCCATTCCACGATGCGCTTGATCCAGGCGAGCCTTTCGCGGATGCGGTCCTGCGGGCGCTGGGCTTCCTTGTAGCGCCAGTGGGCGGCGATGCCGTATTCCGCAGTGCGGTGCATGACCTGGGTGCGTATCTGTATCTCCAACGGCTTGCCCTGGGGACCTATGACCGTGGTGTGCAGGCTCTGGTAGATGCCGAAGCTGGGCTTGGCAATGTAGTCCTTGATGCGCCCCGGGACCGGCTGCCACAAGGAGTGGACGATGCCCATCACCGTATAGCAGTCCTCCTTGGAGCTGACCACCACCCGCACGGCGAAGAGGTCGTAGATCTCGTCGAACTGCTTGCCCTGTTCCTTCATCTTGGTGTAGATGCTGTAGTAGTGCTTGACGCGCCCGCCCATCTCCCCCTTGACGTGCGCCTGCTTGAGCTGGGCCTGCAGGTCCCTCTCCACCGTCTTGATATAGTCCTCGCGCTCGGGACGTCGCTGGTTGACCATCTGCACGATCTCCTGGAAGCGCAGGGGGTAGAGGGTGGCAAAGGAGAGGTCTTCC
>CAYHAT010000331.1:0-4191 GCA_964354675.1 uncultured Actinomycetota bacterium
GACACGCCCCTACGCGTCCTTGCAAAGACAGTAGTCCTTACGGCACGTATCCCACCACCACGTGGCCGCCCTTGAGGTCATGTTGGTCGAAATACATGGGGCGTTCGGCTACGATGGGCGGGCCGGAGAGCACGCGCAGGCGGGCCGAGAGCTGATAGCCGGGGCCGGCGCTGTCGTTCACCCGCACGTTCAGCCTGGACCTGGGAGGCACGGTCACGGTGCGTGCGGGCAGGGCCCCTGCCTCCTGGGTGTAGTAGGTCATCTCCACCAGGGAATCGGTGTCGCCGGGGTTCTGCAGGGTGAGCCACTCCTGGAAGCCCGTCCCGGTGTAGCCCTCGGCGAAGAACCACTCGGAGGCGGCGCAGGTGGAGCCCATGGCGCAGTCGCCCCCGGGCCAGTCGGCCCCGAAGCCGGTGTAGCGGAAGTACATGGGGCGCTCGGCCAGGAAAGGGGATGCGCTGGAGAGCTTCACCGAGACGTCCTTGTCCAGACCCACCTCGTTAGGCACGTAGACGGTGAACCTCCTGCCGGCGTCCACCGTGTAGGTCCTGGTGACGTTGTCCCCCTGGCCTGCGGCAGGCTGGTAGAGGGCGTTTACGGTGATGGGGGTGTCGCTCTGGTTCTGGATGGTGAGCCACTCCTGAAAGTTGCCCCGGGTCGAGCCCTCGGCGAAGTAATGCTCATTGTTGAGGTCCGTCGCCCCCATCACGCAGTGTCCCCCCGTCCGGTTCACGGGGGCTCCATATCCCCGGTAGTTGAAGTACATGGGGCGCTCGGCCACCACCGGCCGGTCCGACTCGAGCGCCAGGGAACACTGGTAGTCCGGGCCCAGGAGGTCGTTGACCTTGAGGGTGATGCGGGTATGGGGCGGGACCGCCCATCCGGTCACCACCTTTTCCCCCGCCTCCTGGGTCTGGAAGCGCAGCGTGAGGTCGGCCGTCTCGTCCCCGGGGTTGAGCACGCACAGCCATTCGTCGAAGCCCGCGCCGGTGTAGCCCTCGGCGAAGTACCATCTTTTGCAGGGAGCAGGGGCACCCATCACGCAGGAGCCGCCGGTCCAGTAGCGCGTGTCCGCCGCATCGGGGTCGGCGCTGCCGGTCCCCCGGTAGATGAAGTACATGGGGCGCTCGGCCACGATCATCTGTCCGTTGGTGCAGGTGACCACGGCGCCGAAGTCGTGGGAGGTGTCGTCGTAGTGACCCAGGAAGGAAGCCACCGGGACGGTGGCGCGGGAGGCCGGGGGCACGCTGAGGATCTGCTGCCGGGTGACCCCGTACTCCAGCATGTAGTCGATGGTCACCTCTGCCGCCGCCTGCCCCGGGTTCGCGATGCACAGGTAGGGCTCGAAGCCGGGGTGGGTCGAGCCCTCGGCGAAGTAGAAGGTGGAGGGGCGTGTGAAGGATACGCTGTGCAGCCCGATATCTATCTCCAACTGTTTCTCCCAGGTCTTGCCGCCGTCCGAGGTGTGCTCGACGATGCCGCTGGGTGTGGGACCACCGCCGGCCGGCCCGGCTGCCCAGGCGGTGCTTTCGTCCAGTGCCTGGATGCACACCAGGTAGTAACTATACTTGCCGTGGTACGCTTCCTGCCGCACGAAGTCCTGGGCGTTGCCTGAGCGGTAGATGCCGTCGGCGTCGGTGGCCACCCACACGATGCTGTCGCCTATGGTGGTGAGGCTGTTGGTGTCCAGCAGGCCTGTCCCCAGGTCCTGGTCTATCCATGACGCCCCGTTGTCGTCGGTATGGAGGACCGAGACGGCCGGGGGTTTTGTCGCGCCGCGCGAGGCTATCCAGGCGGTGTCCGCATCGGAGGCGTGCACGTCCAGCAGGGCCGATTCGGGCACGTCCGCGGGCGAGCCCTTCCTCTGCCAGGACGCCCCGCCGTCTGAGGTGCGGAAGATGGTGCCGTAGCCGTTGTCTATATCGCCGGTGACCCAGACGTTACCTGCGTCCAGGGCGTACACCCCCTGCAGGAGGACCGGGGGGATATCGGCGGTCTGCTTCTGGGTCCAGGTGGCGCCGCCGTCCCGCGTGAAGAGGATGATGCCCGGGGTCCCCACCACCCAGGCGGTGTTGCGGTCCAGCGCGCTTATCTTGGCCAGGCCGGCATCGGGGATGGTCGCGGGCGAGCCCTGGCGGGTCCAGGTGGCGCCGCCGTCCTCGGTGCGCAGGATGGTGCCGTAACCGCCGGCGGTCTCCCCCACCACCCAGCAGGTGAGGGGGTCGAGGGCTGCCACGCTCTCGAGCATCACGTCGGGGATGGTGGCGGGCGAGCCCTGCCTGGTCCAGGTAGCGCCCCCGTCCGTGGAGTGGAAGATGGCGCCGTAGCCGGAATCGTTGTCCCCCACCGCCCAACCCACGTAGCGTTCGCTTGTTGCTGAAGCTGAGGGTTGGGAGGTTTGAGCTGAGGCGGTGGGCACCGCGGGCAGGGCTGCGCAGAACAGGGCGGCGAGCAAAGCCGCAGCCGCGAGCACCACAGGCATCTTTCTCATGACCCCATTATACATAGGGGTGGGAGTGGGGCTATCCACCGGCCCTCATCCGCCTTGAGGCCTCCAGGCTGGCTGGGCCTTTCATCGGCCGTTCCGGCTTCCAAGGGTTGGATTGGGTGCCCCCGGCGGGATTCGAACCCGCGACCTCCCCGTGCGCCAGACGGGTGCTCTATCCCCTGAGCTACGGGGGCTCCCCACACCCAGCTTCGGGTTTCCCCGAAACATGTATATCTTATAACTGATATATGACATTTTCTCCCGGATCAATGTTAGAATTGAATTGCTTCGCCGGAGGGTTGCTCTTTAGAGAGCTGCAGGGAGAGACGGGAAACCGTCTCTTTCTTGTTAGAGGCACGCATAAGCTGTGCTATAATGAAGGTGCGCCAGACGGGGGCTCTGAAAAGAGCTACAGGAGAGACGGGAAACCGTCTCTTTTCTTTTATGTCTTAAGACCTCTTTGAGGCACCCAACCGGCCCTATCATGGTAGAATCTAGTCGTCAGGCTAGGGGAAAGAGGGTACCTCGGCAAGGTTTGTTATTTTTTGCATATCCGCTCGCATCTACGGTGCTGACCGTGCAATGAAAGGGGCCAGGGCAATGAAAGCGTCGTCTCGGGTTTTAATAGGACTGTTCCTCGTCTGGTTCTTATCGGTTTTCATCCTCGGGCTATGGTCCGTGGTGTTCCCTGAGCAGGCCCGGGCGGCCACGATCACGGTGACCTCGACCGCGGACAGCGGGGCGGGCACGCTGCGCGATGCGATCAACCAGGCAAACGCGGGCGCCGGGGCCGACACCATCGCATTCAACATCACCGGCACCGGGGTCCATACCATCTCCCCCACCAGCGCCCTGCCCACCATCGTCTACCCGGTCACCATAGATGGCTACACCCAGAGCGGATCGGCACCCCCCTCCCCAGGCCCCACCGCCGCCACCATCCTGATAGAGCTGAACGGCACCAGCGCGGGGGCTAGCAGCGGTTTGACCTTCTCGGGCTCGGGCGTCAACGGAAGCGTGGTACAGGGGCTGGCCGTCAACAGGTTTCAGCAGAACGGCATCTATCTCTCCAATGCCTCCAGGGTGCAGATAAACGGCAATAACATCGGCACCAGCGCGGACGGACTCACGGCCCTGCCCAACGGCCAGTCAGGCGTTTATGTCCGCGTCGGCAGCGGCCATTTCATCGGCTACAGCGACACTGAGCGCAACGTCATCTCCGGCAACACCCAGCACGGCATCTATATAAACGGGTCCAGCAATAACCAAATCAACGGCAACTTCATCGGCACCGGTGCTCTCGGTACCGGAGCCGTACCCAATATGGGTCACGGCATATACCTCGACAGTCACGCCATCGGCACCTCCATCGGGGTTATCTTCTCAAACCTCATCTCCGGCAACAACCAATATGGCGTCGCCATAGACGGTTTAGGCGTCGGCAACTACGTCTACAACAACTACGTCGGCACCGACGTCACCGGGACCAGTAGATTGGGGAACGGAGGCGGCGGGAGCGGCGGCGGCGTGCTCGTGACCGGCGGCGCCAATAACAACGAGATAGCTGGCAACACCGTCTCCGGCAACACCGGAAGCGGTATCACCATCAGCGACGCCTCCACCAACAGCGTAATGCGGAATCATGTCGGCACCAACGCCTCCGGGACCGCTGCTCTGGGCAACTCCCAGGACGGCATGAACCT
>CAYHAT010000332.1:0-4185 GCA_964354675.1 uncultured Actinomycetota bacterium
CATCGACATGCTGGGAGAGGCCCTGGACATGGCCCTGGACGACTGGACAAGGGTCATCGACGTTAACCTCTATGGCGTGGTGCACGGCGTGGCGGCCGCCTATCCGGTGATGGTCGAACAGGGTTACGGGCATATAGTGAACACCTCCTCCCTGGCCGGGTTCTTTCCGGTCACGGGGGAGATATCCTACACCACGAGCAAGTATGGGGTGTTAGGCCTGTCCGAGGTGCTGCGCATCGAAGGCGAGAACTATGGCGTCAAGGTCAGCGTGGTCTGCCCCGGAATCATCCGCACGCCTATCTACGAGAACTGCGAGGTGGTCGGCTTCGATCGCGAGAAGGTCATGGCGTTATCGCCCAAGGGGATATCGCCGCAGAGATGCGCGAAGATAGCCCTGAAGGGGGTGGAGCGCAACCGGGGGATAATACCCGTGACGGCACTGGCCTACGCGGCCTGGTGGCTGGGGAGGTTCGCCCCCCGCATATCGCGCGCCATCAACCGCCGCATGCTGGAGGCCTTCCGCGCCACCAGGGCAGGGTATTGGGGTCAGACCTCAAGACTTTGACTCCGCCGGGGAGGACGGGCAGCTTGGACTCGATGTGAAGATATCAGGGATGGTGTTCTGGGATCCCGTGCGAGGACGAGGAAAGGCGCAAAGCGAAAACGCCAGCGTCACTACAAGGGGGAAGTGCTGATGAAAGAAAACAACCCACCGGTCTCTTACATGGAAGGAGAGGGTGAACTCCTGCGCTATGCCCCGGTGCTGGGGGTGCTGAAGAAGAAGTTCCCCTCCTATATAAAAAGCGCGGAGGAGGCGCAGCGCCTATCCCGCAAGTTCGCCCGCGAGGTGATGGCCCCGCTGGCCCTGGAAGTCGAAGCCAGGTGCGTCGAGGATCCCACCTACGTGGACTGGGATTTCTACCGCAAGGCCATGGAGTTGCACATCCCCACCTCCTTTATCCCACAGAAGCTGGGGGGCAAGGGTTGGAGCACCCTGGACCTCTTCTCCTTCACAGAGGAGGGGTGCGCCGCCTGTTTCGGCCTCACCGCCCTCATCGTCTTCAACATGTTCGGATTCATCTGCGCCTGCGTGGAGTTCATGCCCGCCGTCGTGCTGCGCATGATCAAGCACATGGTCTCCGAGGAGGCCCAGGGCAACCCGGTCTTCTTCGCCTGGGCCATCACCGAGCCCAGCGGAGGCACCGACGCCGAGCATCCCGCGGCCATGCGTACCATGCGCCCCTCCATCGAGGCCCGCAAGGTGGAGGGTGGCTATGTCCTCAACGGCACCAAGTGCTTCATCACCAACGGCAACCTGGCCGACTTCATCGTGGTCAACGCGCCGCTGGACCGCGGCCATCCCCTGGAGACGGACTGCACTTTTATGGTGCCGTCCTCGTCGCCCGGTTTTTCCATCGGCAAGGTAGAGCGTAAGTGCGGGCAGAAGGCCTGCCCTACGGCTGAGCTTCTCTTCGACGACGCCTTCGTTCCCCGGGAGAACCTGTGGATGCCGGAAGGCGAGGGTATGCGCCACACCCAGGAGATACTCTCGGTTACCCGCGGCGGCGTGGGCGCGGCGGCTGTGGGCCTGGCCCGGGGAGTGGTGGAGAGGACGGTCCGCTATGCCTGCGAGAAAAGGGTGAACGGCCACCGTCTCATCGACGAGGGATGGGTGCAGTTCGCCCTGGCGGATATCATGAAGGACGTCATCAACCTGCGGCACGCCTGGGTTGATTTCGCCGTCTCTATAGACTTCTATCACGTGATGAAGATGATGAACAACCCGTTGACGGATATCGCCCTGAAACTCACGCCTCGCAGCCTGCTCTTCTCGGACGTGCTGGAGGAGCTGGCGGGCACCGGACTGGTATCGTCCATGGTCGTCGCCCTGAAGAAGAAGATCGTGCCTGCGGAGGCAATCGAGAACTGCATCCGCCACGGCTCGGCCCTCAAGGCCGCGGCCACCGACCTGGCGGTGCGCGCCACCTCGCTCTGCTGTGACATCGTAGGGCTCGAGGGTATGCGGAGGTCTTACGGCATCGAGAAGTGCTTTCGCGACGCCAAGGTGACCCAGATCTACGAAGGGACCAATCAGACCAACCGCCTGGACGTCTTCGAGAGGGAGGTCGGCTATGAGTTCTGAGGGTTCCATGGACAGAGGGGTCGGTGGCATCATCGGTAAGGTCTGCAGGGACTTCCGTCGTAACGAGATAGAGCCGGTGGCGCTGGAGCTCGACGAGCATTACGATCCCGCAAGGGTGAGGGCCATCTGGAGGAAGTGCTTCGACCTTGATATCCCATCCATGCTCGTGCCGGAGGAGTTCGGCGGCGTAGGCCAGAGCGTGCTCACAGCGGCGCAGGTCCTCGACGAGATCGCGGGAGCATGCGCGGGAGTGGCGGTCCTCTTCGCCTGCCACCTGGCGGCATGCCTGCCCCTCGTGGGATGCGGCCAGGCAAAGGCGGAGTTTCTGGCGGCATTGGCGGGGGAAGACGGGAAAGAACCGTCCATGGTCGCCCTCGCCTTCCCCGACCCATACGAGAGGGAAGACCGGCCTCGCCTGGAAGAAAGCGGTGGCGC
Organism: uncultured Actinomycetota bacterium; assembly: GCA_964354675.1. GTDB lineage: Bacteria > Actinomycetota > Geothermincolia > Geothermincolales > RBG-13-55-18 > SURF-21. The sequence goes on from CAYHAT010000332.1 coordinate 2,579, forward strand.
ACTTAGCCTTAGCGGAGTCGCCCACTTGGTCGCATGCGCCTCGTTCGCGGACTACCTGGTCGTCTTCGTGGAGGAAGACGGGGGCGGGATCTCGCCGTTACTCGTGGACTTACGCGCCGCGGGCGTTTCCATAGGTGGGCCGGAGGAGCTGCTGGGCTTGCACACCGCTCCCTTCTGCGACGTGGCCTTCGAAGGATGCAAGCTGGCCGCGGATGACGTCCTGGGGGAAAGAGCAGCGGGGGCGCCCATGATGGAGAATGCCCTGGCGGCCTTGCACGGCTTCCTCGCAGCCATCGCCATGGGGACGGCGCGCAGCGCCTATGCCGCGGCCTACCGCTACGCGCAGGAGCGTTTCCAGTTCGGGAAGATGCTCATCGAGCACCACGAGATAAGGCACATGCTCTCCAACATGGTCATGAAGATGGACATGGGGACCGCGGGTTACCTGCAGGCGCTCTCTGGGGACAAGCCGGACGTCCATTCCCCCGGCGGTGGTTGTACCCAGGCCAAGGTCTTCTGCACCGACGCGGCCCTGGAGATCGTCTTCGACGCCATCCAGATCCACGGCGGCTACGGTTACATGAAGGAGACGGGACTGGAGAAGATCATGCGCGACGCCAAGATGCTGCAATTGCTGGGCGGCTCCAACCGCCTGCTCGAAGTTTGTTGAGGGGGTCGGTGAGGAGGTCAGGTCCTGGGTCTTGGGGCTTAATGGGCCACGATTGCTATGTAAAATATGCAAGGTTCAAGACCCGGCCCCTGGAGTTTGTAAAGGCAGATATCGTCGAGGAGGTGAATACCGGGGGATACGTCATGGTTTTCGTCGCTTGAGTATCGCACAGCATTTTAATGGGATTGATCGGATAACAAGGGGGTAATCCGGGTATGGGAAGCAGCAAGAGGATCTTCAACGCTATCACCGCTTCTATAAGGTTTAGAAAAGCGGTGGGCATACTGGCCGGACTTCCAGGAACGAAGAGTATAACCAAATGGGTATTAAGCCCGAAGAACGCCAACTTCAGTTACGTACCCATCTACGAGGACATCGAGATGCCCGGAGGAACGGTGGTGCCTCTGTCCATCATCGAACACTTCATCGAGGAGGCCTGCCACCACGTCATCCTCGACCAGTGCATCTGCCGCCGCGTCAACAACTGCAAGCACTACGACCATAATACAGGCTGTATCTTCCTGGGGGAGGCGGCAAAGGATATCAACCCGGAAGTAGGGCGGCATGTGAGCAAGGAGGAAGCACTCGAGCACATCCGCAGGGCATACGCGGAGGGGCTCACGCCTATGCTCGGCCACGCCATATTCGATGCTTTCGCCCTGGGCGTGAGACCTCACACTAGGATAGTGAGCGTCTGCCAGTGCTGCCCCTGCTGCTGCATGATGGCCGCGTTTCCCTATGCCGGCCCGGAGGCGCGCGATTTCTTCCATATATTGGATGGGGTTATGGTAGAGATAACCGATGCCTGTGATGGATGCGGGGAATGCGTGGAAACATGCATATGGCAGAACATCGAGATGGTGGGCGGCAGAGCGGTATTGGGCGATGCGTGCAAGGGCTGCACCCGCTGTGCCATGGTCTGCCCCATCGGTGCGGT
>CAYHAT010000333.1:0-4180 GCA_964354675.1 uncultured Actinomycetota bacterium
AAGACGTGTTCGAGGGTCGTGATCGCGCAACGGGCAAACTCAAGTGGACCGGCACCCGTGTCGACCTCATCTTCGGTTCGAACTCCCAACTCCGGGCCTTGGCGGAAGTCTACGGATGTGAGGACTCTCAGGAGAAGTTCGTGCACGACTTTGTAGATGTGTGGAACAAAGTAATGAACCTTGACCGCTTCGACCTCGCCTGATCTCGGCGGATAGGTCTTCCTTCGTGCACCTGGATGTGGAAGAACGTCGACATGGAGATCGTCGAACGTCAGCTAGGGCATTTCGAAAAGGTTTACCCGGGTTACGCCATCGGGGTTCGAAAAGCACTGGCCGATTTGAATTAGAATAAATCGTTAGGTTATTTATCGGAGGCGCCTAAAACCAAAACGGCAGGTACTCCAACCTGCCGTCTATAGTTCCTGGTGGGGGAGGATGGATTTGAACCATCGTAGGCTGCGCCAACGGGTTTACAGTCCGGAAAATACGCTTGATCTCAGTTGCTCTGAGTTGCTCTGAGTTATAAGAAGCCACCTTTACATTGGAAAATTAGTTGATCTCAGTTGCCCTCGGTTTTCCCCGCCTGTGCTCAACGGTATTGACCATTTGTTGACCGGAGCGACGCTAAAGCGGGTTCAACTCCTCGATGAATACATTGAAGGTTTCGAATATGTACTGTCGAAACTGCTGATCATTCAAATCCGGAAAAGCATCTAGCGGTCTCTGGCGAAATACCATGTTGATCCCTTTGGCATCGGGATCCCCGAAATAATCGGTCATGTTCTTTATGAAAGACCTGAACCACTTTACGTAGGTGGCACTCGAACGTTTGAGATCACTTAGTTCCTCCAATACCCCTCTCCTCAATTCGGGACATCGCGCCAGTATGTCAAAGATGTAGTAGAGATCTTTTTCCTTCTTGGCCATTACCTGACGCCTTGAGAACGTCAATCCTTTATTGAAGATGAAAGCCCCTGGCGAAGGCACCAGCAGTACGACTGGTGTAGTACCGCTGTGAAGCGGATGATCGTCAATCACTGTTTCCATGGCGCCAGAAACAAAGATATCGGCATATCTGAGCGGGAGCGCAAGCAGGTTATCTTGAACCTCGATGGCCTTATCCCCTCCCCTTCCGGTCATGGGCGTAAAGAACTCCAGCTCGAGGTAGTGGCCTTCGATTTCCCCCGAGTAGATCTGCGCCGGCCACGGAGAGGAATCGCGCGGCTCGGGGTGCAAGCCCGCATCCTGCATTATCTCGTTGAGGCTTTTGCCCCTGTTGCTGATCCGCCCGCCAACCACCAAATCGAATTCCTGGGTCAGGAGTGGAGTCCTGGTCTTATCGCCAACAAGGTAGTGGTAGTAGATGAGGGGTGCCCAACCTCCTGCGAAGACGACCTCGGAGAGATACTCGCTGAGAATCTCAATGACTTTGAACAGGCTGTGTTTGAAGGTCTTCTCCACTTTGCATCATCCCTCGATGTGTTTCTTCAGCCGACGCTTGTAAAGATATTCGGCCTGCTCCAGCCCTCGAAGAGGATACTTGTATAGGTCGAGATACAATTGCAGATCCGACACGACCCATAGCCCGTCTACCTGATGCATCTGGTGGAAGGCTGAGTGCCTGTAGTACGGGTAGCACAATATGACGTTTGCCCCTCTTTCCACCCCTCTCAGCTTGAGTCGCTGCTCAAGGATTTTCCGGCCGCTTTCATCCCTCAGATATATATGGACTTCGTTATAGACAGAGTGAGGAGCCACTAAGTTGGCTCCGGCTTGGAAGGACAGAGCGAACGATAGGCCTTTGCGTTCTCCCTCATCGCGCAATCTGTCGAGTATCTCCCCGGGGTTATCAGCCAGACAGAAATAGCCGTGTTCCTCGTTCTTGCGGTAGTCATATGCGTTCACCCAGTCCTCAAGAAGGCTTTCCGCGTCTTGTATCTTGAATCTTCTACCTTCACTGCCGAAATAGCCCCTTACCACAAGCTCCCCCATCATGCGGGAGACAAACCCCGGATCGAGTTCAGCAGCTCGGGCTATCTCTCTAACGCCCCATGGCTTGCTACTATCTTCAAGAGCTACCCTGAGTATCAGGGAGGCTTTATCGGAGAAAGGTCCGCGCCCCAGCCTCCGTTCGGGATACTTGTTAGCAAAACCCTCACGTTCTATATATATTCCTTCATGAGCTATATAGGCATTTCCTGAAAGGTCTATAAAAAAGACCCCGGCAGCCTTGCACTCCTCCCTCTTCTCCTTGCTGAGGAAATCCGACAATATCAATGGCACCAAGCCCCCATCCCGACCGGTATAGGATATTAGGCTTGCCAGTCTGCTACGAAATATCGCCGAACTCCTGGATGGAATTACTTCCATGGCTGCCCTGAATCCCATACCATCTATTGATATCGAAGCGTCGTAATCGGGTGACCCGGCTTCCTTTTTCTTGGCAGGAGAAATCTCGACCTGCAACCCGGGAACGGGCAGGATTTCCGTGTATCTATTATTGAATCGCTTAACCAGTTCCGCCTCAATCAATGTTGCTCCTATTCATATTGTTGTCCATATGGACATCATTATTAAATAAGACATCATTATTGTCAAGCCTTTTTCGGCTCACCCTGCCATCGCCTGCCGGCCGTGTTCAAGGATGTTGACCATTTGTTGACCCAAACTGATAGAGAGTAACCCTTCCTCGGTCATGATGATGGTAGCCTGCTTTCGACCCATTCAAGAAAGATGCCCGCATCGTTAACCAACTTCTGAGCATCCCTTTTTCTTAGCAACTTCGGGTCATAGTCGACTGGGTTTTTCATCCTTATGATTCCTAAGAGGCGATTGGATATCTCCTTCACGTCTTTGCCCTTGACGACTTCCGCTAGTAATCTGGCTGCATCTTCGTGGTTCTTGCTGGAAGACCTGACTCCACCGATAGCTACGGTCAAAGCATCGCAAGCGTGGATCGCACAGCGTACAGCGTTTTCCCCTGCGGCATTCCATAGGCCTTCCTCGAAAGCGAGGTGCATGGCAGCACTCGATTGGTGAGCTTTTTACAAGTAGCTCCTTGCGCTCAGCCTATCCTCGTCTCTTCTCGGTATTTTGCCGACCATATGCCCTTATGCCCTCTCTCGAAAAGGTTATGGTGTTTTGCCTATCGAAAACGTCTCTCCACATCCCCTTCTTATTCTTGGCCTTTTTCTTCTTCTCGTAATCGCTTCTTGATACCAGCACCGGGCTCACGGGGTTCCCGGAGGCGGCCATCGCCAGGCTGGTTGCCTCGTTTACTTTATCCGCTACAGCCTCCAGGTTCGCTCTATCTCTGATTATAATCAGGAGGTCGACATCGCTATCCAACCTCTCTTCTCCCCTTGCCACGCTCCCGAATATAATTGCCCTCTCAAAGTCCTTCCCAATCTTCTCCTCAAATCTCTTCATTATCTCGATCAAGGCATTCCTCTCTACGTCGAATGCATTCAGCAAAACACCGCTGACCAAGAGGTGATCTTCATTGAGTGTGTATTCGTCTGAGGCCCCTATGCTCCTTCTGCTTAGAAGTCCCTGGGCTACCAGTTCCTTCAGGGCTTGGATGGTCGGATTATGGGAGTTGCCAATAAGCCTCGCCACCTCTCTCCCAGAATATGAGCCCCTGGTGCGAGAGAAAAGGCGCAGGACCCTTACTTTGATCCTACTGCTCAGGATATCATCCAATGGCTCGTGAAATCTCATGTTATGTCCTTATATAATTACATATGTACTCATATCATGACATTTAGGAAGCATCAAGTCAAGCTTGTATCCAAGTTCCCTTTGGGGCTCAGGGCAACCAACCGTGCGAAAACGTATTGACTATTTGTTGATCGGATTCCCTACAGGCTCACCTCTTTTATCCCGTATGAGCTGTAGAAAATAGGCATCGACTTGGGGTTTTCGCATTTAGCAGTATGGGGATTTGAAACTCAAACAACGGATGCGAAATACGCCGCCTGCAAGGAGCTGTCCTGTGCCTGTACGAATAAACCCAATTGAGCTGGTGTTTTGGCTAAAAAACTGCGTTGAACCGCAACGTATATGTAATATGTTGCCCCGGTTTATTAGCTTTCCATCAAGCAAACAGGCCAGCCAAACAGCCCTCTGACCTGCTTCTTTATTCCTGGTGGGGGAGGATGGATTTGAACCATCGTAGGCT
>CAYHAT010000334.1:0-4131 GCA_964354675.1 uncultured Actinomycetota bacterium
ATTCGAAACGATGTGGGGGGTCGAAGCCGACCACCTCCCAAACGATGGTGGCTCCCATCGCCCGGATCCTCAGTATCGCTCCAACCCCGTTCTTATCGTCGCGTCCCTCCTTGAGCAGCTCGGCTTTGCTGACTTGCTTGGCAAAGGTGTAACCCTCCTGGTCACTCAGAAGCTCCCAGGCCCGTTCGATCGGCGCCCGGATGCGTATTGCGATGTCGATCGTCTCCATGGTCTATCCGGATCTTGATCTTCATCAACTGGGTGCGGTAGGAGTCCATCTCGTCCAGATTCATGGTGATGTAGTCCACCGTCTCCTGCAGCCAGGGGATGTGCACGTATTCCAAGTATACAGAAACCGATACTTGACCCTCCAACATCGCTCTTTCAGAAGGGTAAATACGCGGCCATAGTGTCATGTAGCTTTGAAACAAAGCAAGGAACAGGGTTGCAGAGCTGATTAATTCAATACCATAATCAGGTGACCGCAGGAGGGGTAGAGAACCAGAACGAAACGCAAAGTGATTATTGACATTAGTCTACAAGTATATTAATCTACTAGTAGATTTGTAGACTAAGGGAGGTGATCGAGTGTCAACGGTTACGGTACGCATACCCGAGGATAAGCGTGATGAATTAAAAGTGATTGCCAGCCTGGAAAGAAGGAATATCAAGGATGTCCTTACCGAGCTCATCGACGACTATGTCGATAGGCACCGTGAAACCCTTGAACTGCTTTCAAGGCCCGAATGGGTGGAAGTCATCCGGAAGGGGAAGGAAGAGGTCGCGAAAGGCGTAAAGGGAAAGGCCCTGGATGAGCTGGCAGATTGAGGTCAAGCCCATAGCGGAGAAACAATACCGCAAGCTTGATAAGAAGACCAGGGTAAGGATAAAAGAGGCGCTCTACGATTTAGAAAAAGCTCAGAACCCATTCCATCACAAGGACGTTAGGGCGCTTACTGGAAAACTGCATGGAGACTGGCGCTTGAGGGTTGGCGAATGGAGGATCCTGTTCACCCCGCATGAAGAATCAAAGACCCTGTATGTCTATGCTATCTTTCCACGCGGAGAAGCCTACAAATAGTCAGCATTCATCGGGCGTGACCACAGGAGGGGGCCTCGTTGCGGTGATTATTTCTATACACAATTTTGGTTTTATGGAACATTCCTCAAACTAAAAATTGAATCGCAAAGGAATTTGTTACGACTTATGACGCGTGATCATGGGTGAGAGTCAACGGCCTCGCTTTGACCCGTATATAGTGCGCCGCGAACTTGAGTTGTTAATCTTAGCCGACGGACTTGGTGATCATGTTTCGCAGGCTCTCCAACATCTCGTTGAAGGCCCTCTTCAGGTCCTCGAGCTCCTCGCCTTCCTGGACATCGACCGCGACGTCCAGGTCGCCCTCCAAGACCTTGGCGGCCGCGGCGGATAGCTCCTTGACGGGCCTGACGATCTGTTTGTTGATGAGGTAGTTGAGGAAGAAGAAGGTGATCAGGATCACGATTATTATGGACCCCACAAGGATACCACCCAGGTAGATGTTAGCCCGCCGCCTGTCATGGTTTGCACCGCTGATCAAGTACGCAAATTATACCCCGTCAAAAGGTTTTCAAAAATGGCCTACAGGTTATTGGCTGGAACATGTTTTACTCTGACTTAGGTGATCCCGCCTCCTTTATTTTTACCTTGTTATATGAAAGACCTCGCGATTATTAGTAATAGATGCGCTATCGAATCGTAACAACCACACAACGGTCCGAGGGTTTGTGTATTCGATGTCGCTGCCATAATATGGTGACCGCAGGTGGGGGTGCATCATCGGAGCATGTCCTGATGCAGGATTAAGCAATACTAGTAAGTATTCCTTTGAGGGTTGATATGATAAATGCGGGTAAAAAAAGCTCTACCCGTCAACATTTTCCAAATATGTGGTAAAATGGCGCTTCTACCAGGAGAGATTATTTTGATCCGAAACTACTGGACCTACTTACTTGTCGTTGGCCCTCATAGCGATTAAATTACGCTGTTTTGTCTCGAGGTAAACTCTATATCTGGCTATCAGGGTTTTGACAGCGAATGCGATTAGGCTTCTGGTGACAGAGTTCTGCACCAGAACGCTGTGATATAACATACCAAACAGCCTTATCCGTGCCGCATCACCCCATCTGGCTTCTGGGAGCTGTTTTTCTATCTCGACGGGTTTGGGGAAGAATCGCTTGGGGGAAAAGGCCCACTTGAGAATGAGGTTGGTGGTAACGGCAAGAATATCCCATGCCCGTTCCTCATTCTTATGAACGGGTGTTTCCCCGGCGGCAATCTGTACTAGCTCTATAGGAAGGTATACGTCCAATTTGCTGTTGGTCAGCACCTTTATCAGCGAGAGGAATACGTAACAACCCGGGCAAGGAGCAACCAGGACGTTAGCGCCTGTTGCCTCGGCCTCTTGCAATCTAAGATATAGGCTCTGCAGAAGGTTAAGTAAAGTGTGTAAAGGATTGCCCGAAGTTGGCCCAACTATTGTGGGGACGGTTGCAGCCCAGCCACAGCAAAGTGCATTCTCTCTGGTATGCCGCATCTCAACGACTTCACAGCCTATGCGTTCCATTATTTCACGGGTGGTGTCCTGTAACATCCCGTCCATATATCTCCCACAGCAGTTGTCGTGGACGGTAACTTTCATGTTCAATATATTTTTAACCTTTATCTTCCCGCTCTTCAGCCTGTCTAATATCCAGTTGTCTAAAAGCTCCACGTCAAAGTCGAAATTGATACCAAATTTCTTGGGCAGGACATCGGTAAACATCGAGGCCTCAACTACCATAAAACAGTACATCTTCTCTATTCCCATCTCGGAGAACTTCTGTTTTGCGAGATTACCTAGGCGTTCCGCCTCCTCAAAAAACCCGATCCTATAGGCATCTTCCCCCATCCCAAACATGCTATCGCTGCCTACAATAGCAGGCTTCAGTTCGTCAATGAGTGACGTCTGGGCAATATACGGTACGAGATTATTGTAGAAACCAGTGAGTAGAACCTCCTTTCTGGGATTCTTCAGATTATCCTCCCAGGAATGCAAAAGCGAGAGCTCATCTTCTCCCATTAACACTCTGGTAGTGGTCCACATATTCTCAGGCTCATTGGGAAATATAAACTTGGCCATGTGAGGGAGACCTTGGATTTTGCTTGCTTCGTTATAACGCTCCAAAATAAGTCCATAAGGATTCGCATGTTGAGGGCAGACAAAGTCACAAATGTTGCAGGTGACACATCGCTGAAGTACGAGGGACACACCTGTATCTCCGCGAATAAGTGCTCTTATTTCCTGCTTCGCCTCAGCTTCCGGAAGCTCAAGCACAGGGCAGTGCTCAAAGCAGATTCCACAGCGATCGCACAAATCTTCCTTAAAGAAACGGAAATCGGATTTTAAACTCATTTTATAGACCCCCTGCATCGTTTTTTGCCATCAATTCTGAATGCTCGAGAGGGGCCCAATTGAGGCCCGAAGCTCGATCCGCATGGTGGATTATCTATAGCTTAGATGGGCCGGATTCTTCTTTTATCCTGCCCCGGCGTACGGTCACGACGATGAGGATGAGCACCAGGTTGCAGAGTATTCCGGCCGCCTCGACCGCCTCCACCCAGCTATCACGGGTCTCGCTGGCCACACTGGCTATGATGGCTACCAGCATGCAGGCGATGGCGGCGGCGGCGAAACCCCAGGCTACCTTCTCGGGAGTGGTGTACGCAACGCCCTTATACTCAGGCCCGCGATCGAGCAAGTAGTCCACCACGATCAGCAGGATGAGGAATATCCAGCCCGCTTCCTGCACCGGCTCCACCCAACGCTGGGAGGAATTGGTGAACATACCGATGATGCTGATCACAAACAGCACTATCGTGCAGATAGCCAGCACCCATTTCAACCGGTCGATCATCAGCGCTCCTTTCCTCGTCACCCGATATTCTTAGATTAGTATAATACTCATAAATAATGACTCATAATCCGCATATCAAGCAATCGTTTGGCCAATATCTTCATGGATCTATAAGGAAAGCCTATTCTCTCAAACAAATAAGGTTCTTCTCCGAGAAGTGTGGGTAGGAGTGTGATAATGGTAAGTTACCTTTGG
>CAYHAT010000335.1:0-703 GCA_964354675.1 uncultured Actinomycetota bacterium
CAGGAGGCGCACCTCCGGATGGGCCTCTCGCACCAGGGGAAGGGCTTCCAGCAGCACCTCCAGGCCCTTGCGGGGCTCCGCCCGGCCCACGAAGACGACGTGAAAGGCACCCTCCTCCAGGCCGTCAAGCACCGGCCCCTCGGGGGTGAAGCGTCCCGTGTCTACGCCGTTCGGGAGGATATGGTAATCCCCTGGGAAGTAGCGGGAAACCAGGTCTCGGGCGGCGGGACTCACCACCGCCCTTACGTCTGCCTTGGCCACCAGGGGTTTCAGCAGCGGTCGGGCAAAGCGGTACCCAAAACTACCGCCCTCCCGCGCCGCGTGAAAGGTCGCCAGGTTGGCGCAGCGAGAATAGAAGAGCGCGAGCATGGAGATGCTGGGGATTAACGGCTCGTGGAGGTGCAGCACATCGAAGGTTTCCTGCCGCAGAAGCTTGCGGACCCGCGCCGCGACCCTGGGACCGAAGCAGATGTTGGCCACAGAGCGGTTGGCGGAGATCGCGAACGAACCTCCTGCGGAATAGAAATCCGCTCCGTCGCATCCTCCCGGGGCGATCACCGTCACCCGGTGGCCGCGACGGCGCAGACACTCGGAGAGCTGTTCCACGTGGCGGTTGACACCACCGGGGAAATCCCAGGAATAAGGGGAGGCCATGCCTATATACATATTGCGATCCCCCCGAGCTGAAGAAGCGGCTTGGGCT
>CAYHAT010000335.1:803-4123 GCA_964354675.1 uncultured Actinomycetota bacterium
GCCACGTCGCTTCGCTCCTCGCAATGACGTGTTGCCGGGGGGGCCATGCCTATATACATATTGCGATCCCCCCGAGCTGAAGAAGCGGCTTGGGCTTTGAGGTTGCCACGTCGCTTCGCTCCTCGCAATGACGTGTTGCCGGGGGGGCCATGCCTATATTGGCGTTTTCGATGATTTCCATGGCGTTAATTCTACACTAGAAGCGGACGGCTGCCGGCTATGGGTTACGAGCTGTTGTTCTTGAAGATGGGTTGGAACATGTGCCACTGGGTCGGGTCCTCGCGGATGAACCCCTCGAAGACCCGGGCCAGTTTCTGGGTGTTCACCTGGACGTCGCGGCGGGTGTCGCCGGTCACCTCTATATCCAGGGGCGGACCGACGAAACCATGATACCAGCCGCCCTTGCGGATGGTAAGGCAGGGGATCACGGCGGTGCCCACCTTCACGCCGAGCAGGGCGGGGCCGATGGGCATCATTATCTTCTCCCCGAAGAACTCCACCTCCACCCCGCTCCCGGCGATGAGGCGATCGGAGAGCAGGCACACCATGCCGTTGTCCAGGAGGACCTCGATGACCTTTTCCACCGTGTCCTCGGCCAGGGGGATGATGCGAATACCCATGCGGCGGCGCAGCTCGGTATGGAACTCGTACATGGGGCGCGGCTTGAGCTGCTCCGCCACCGCCCAGAAGGACGGGTAGTTGTGCCCCACCCAGCCCCCTATCATGTCCCAACTCCCGTAGTGGGGCAGGGCCAGCACCGCGCCTCGCTTGTTCTTCAGGCACTCGTCGAACCACTCCACCCCGTGCGGAACGACCAGGGAGTTGTAGATCTCCTCGAACGAGAGGTGGTAACAACGCAGAAAATCCACCCAGTAACGGGCGTAGTTATGGAAACTGAGGCGCGCCAGTCTGTGCCACTCCCTGGGAGTGCCCTCGGGGCGCACGCGTCGCATGTTCTCGTAGACCACGTGGCGTTTGTGCCGCGAGAGGCGGTAGGCGATCTCGGCGATGCCCACGCCCAGTCCGTGGGTCACGCCGATGGGCAGGCATCCCACCAGCCCACAGGAGCCGCGGAAGAAATAATACTTGAGGTATCCTGGGATATCGTCTCGCAACCGTTCCCGCTCCGGCATGGCCCACCCCGTTCAGGACCCGTCCGCCGCAGCGGACGCGTCCTTCTCCTGCGCCCGCGCATAGATGACCACCATGCGATGGACGAGCGTCTCCACGGCGAGCACGAGCACCGCATAGAGGGAGCCGCGGAACACCCAGACGTTGCCGGTCAAGCCGTAGATGAAGAGGGGGAGGGCGAAAAGCAGCAGGCGCAGCGGCCGGGCCAGCAGGCCGACGTTGCAGGCGAGGCCCAAGCCTTCCGCCCGTGCCTTCACGTAGCTGATGAGCGATGAGAGGACCATGTATGCCGCCACCATGAAGGCCACGTCGTAGATCTCCTGATCGGCGAAAAAGTAGAGCGCCCCCAGGGAGAAAAAGAAGTCCGCCACGCGGTCGGCTGTCGAATCGTAGAAGGACCCGAAGGTGCTCACGCGCCCGGTCAGCTTGGCCACCTGCCCGTCCCAGATGTCGAAGAGCCCGGCGAGGAAGAGGAGCCAGGGGCCCAGGACGAACCGCCCCACGGCGAAGCAATATCCCGCCGCCGCCGCCGCGATGATGGACAGCGTGGTGATGAAGTTGGGCGAGAAAGCGCGCCCCAGTATCCATCCCAGGGGATGGAATACGGCGCTCGAAAACCTGCGCATCCCCTCGTTTACGCTCCAGGCCCTATCCAAGCTCTCACCCTTTCTATCCGAGCGGACCGTAGAAGACGCTGATGATGGTACAGCCCTCCTCGCCCGTGGTGAAGGGACCGTGTTCCGCGCCCACCGGGAAGAAGGCGAAATGTCCCACGCGGTAGACCTCCTCCTCGTCGCCTTCGCCCTGCTGCCTGAGCTCGCCCTCGAGGACGTAGGCCGCTTCGTCGGAGGAGATATGGGTATGGGCGGGCATCTCGCAGTAGGGCTCGAAATGGACGAGCAGTATCTGTCCCCCGCCGCGCGGGTCCATGTATAGCACCTTCATCTGGGCGCGCGGGAAATCCGCCGGTACCCATTCCAGGTTGTCCTCATGAACCACGAATCTGTCCATCTCTCTCCTTTCCACCTCTATCTGAGTTTTCGACGCGGCGACCGAGATCTCTTGCTTTGACCTCAGGTCCCACATACAGGCGCTCCGCTCACGCCGCCTATAATGCTAAGATCCCGCATCCATGCCCGCAAGGATCCGTGCCGCATCAACCCGTCAAGAGGGATTCCAGGCATGCCTGCAGGAAGTCCAGGAGGGCATCCTGTTCCATCTTCCTCTTCTCGCCCGTCTCCCTTAACTGCAGCTCCAATGAGCCGTCCTCGTCGTAACCCTTGCCGATCACCGCACGGTAGGGTATCCCGATGAGGTCGGCGTCGGCGAACTTCACGCCCGCACTCTCCTCGCGGTCGTCCAGGAGCACCGGCCAGTCCCGCTTCCGGCAGCGCCGGTAGAGTTCCTCCGCGGCCGCGCGTCTCCCCTCCCTCTCGTAGTTCAAGGGCAACACGTGCAGGAAAGCGGGGGCCACCGCCAGGGGCCATTTCATCCCCCGCTCGTCGTGGTGCTGCTCGATGATCGCCGCCATGAGCCGGGTCACCCCGATGCCGTAGGTGCCCATGACCATGGGGCGGGAGACGCCGTTCTCATCGTCGTAGTAACAGCGCATGGGCTCGGAGTAGCGCATTCCCAGCTGGAAGACCTGTCCCACCTCTATTCCAGCCTCGACCCTCAGCTGCCCGCCGCAGCGGGGGCAGGTATCCCCTTCCCTGGCCGTGGTCACGTCGGCGAAGCGTCCGGCCGGGAAGTCCCGGCCTTCCTCCACGTTGACCAGGTGGTAGTCGTCCTCGTTGGCACCGCAGCTCATACCGGCGGCTCCCCGCAGAGCCTCATCGCAGACGATCTCCTCCGCCTCCAGCCCCACCGGACCCACGAAGCCCTGCAGGTAAGCTGGGAACCTCTTCCAGTCGTCCTCGTTGAAGAGGCGGAACTCATCCGTTCCCAGCACCCGCTCCATCTTCACCTCGTTGGCCTCGCGGTCCCCGGGCACGAGCACGGCCACCGGCTTGTCCTCCACCAGGAACATGAGGCATTTCACGAAGCGGTCCGGCTCCAGACCGAGGAACGAGCTCACTTCCTCGATGGTCCGCTTCTCCGGCGTATGCACTTTCTCCACTGCTTTGCCTTCGCCGCGCGGCGGCTCGCCGCGCCGGAAAGTCGCGAGGGTCACGTTGGCGGCGTAATCG
>CAYHAT010000336.1:0-4084 GCA_964354675.1 uncultured Actinomycetota bacterium
ATCCCGCCTCCTGTACGCGCCAGCAGATATCCACGTCCTCCACGTACATGAAGTAGGTCTCGTCGAAGCCGCCCACGCGCTCGGCCGCCTCCCTCCGCAGCAGCATGGCCGCCCCGGAGACCCAATCCACGTCCGTGGGTTCATCGCGGCAAAGGCCTTTCATCTGGTACGACCTGGTAAGTGGATTGGCGGGCCAGATGTCCCCCAGGAAGCCATGCACGACGTTCTCGAGCATGGAGGGGAACCGGCGGCAGGACATCTGCACGCTGCGGTCGCTGTTCAGGACGAGCGGGCCGAGGGCCCCTACATGCGGGTGAGCGTCAAGATAATCGAGGACGGCGCCCATCCCGTCCTCCAGGAACTCCACGTCGCTGTTGAGGATGAATACGTAGGGCTGGGTCGTGGCTCGGATGCCCCGGTTACAGGCGGATGCGTAACCGGGATTGCCCGGGTTGTCCTCCAGCCGCACCCAGGGGAACTCGCTCCGCACCATCTCCCTGCTGCCGTCGCTGGACCCGTTGTCCACTACCACCGTCTCCACTGCGGGGAACATCTCCCGCACGGACTGCATGCACCTGCGAAGGTCCCCCGCGGTATTGTAGTTAACGATCACCAGCGCCGCCCTCACCGGCCTTTCCTCCTCACCAGTCCGGCCATATAACCGGCCATCTTGGCGCTATCGATGGCCAGCATGAGCAGGGCTATACAGGGCATCGCCGCCGCCTGTTCGCGGGCGGGGCGCCCTTCCATGTAGACGGGGATACGCAGCCAGCGCCGCCCGACGTAGAGCGTGGCGGCCCCCGCCGTCACCCCCGCCAGCCGCCTCCCCCGCTGGGATGCCACGCTGAATACAAGCCACCCGTAGGTGGCGAAGCGGAGCAGGTGGCGCTGGGGGTACATCCCCGCCTCCCCGTCCCCGCGGGCATACAGGAAATACTGCCGCAGCACGGAGCGCAGGTCCTGCCTCATCCTCCAGTAGGCCAGGGCATCCTTGGCCATGAAGTATCCGATACCCAGTTTTTTCCAGGCGTGATTGAAGTACATGTCCTCGCCTATCTCCAGCCATTCCGGGTAGCCCCCGGCCGCTTCCCATACCTCGCGCCGCAAGGCCAGCGAGCGGGAGGAGGGCATAAAGCGGCTCCCGCGCACCTCCCAGGACAGGGGGAGGGTGGCGCAAGCCGAGACCTCCTCGAAGAAGCTTGCGGTGAGCGGCTGGTAGAAGCCTGCCACCAGGCCGATCCCCGCATCTTGCTCCAGGGGTGCGACGAGCCTCTCGAGCCAGTTGGGGCCCAGGACGCAGCCGGCGTCGGTCACGGCGAGGATATCGTAAGAAGCCAGGCCGATGGCCTGGTTCCTGCCCCTCGCTATGTTGCAGCCCTCGCATACCTCGATAATCACCTCGAAGGGCGCTCGCTCCGCCATGGAGTGCAGCAGCTCCACCGTGCCGTCACGGGAGCCGCCATCCACCACGACCACTTCATCGGGCAGCCGCGACTGCCCGGCGATGCTCGTCCACCATTCCCCCAGGTTACCCGCCTCGTTGAGCACGGTCGCCGCCAGGGTCACCCCGCTGCGGCCCGTCTCCTCATCCCCGGGCAATCTCATCCCCCCTCCATCACGCGGTCATAGACCTCCAGCACCTCGCCGGCGGCCTTTTCCCACGTGAAACCACGGGCTCTTGCCTGCCCCTTCTCCACCAGGCCGGAACGCAGGACGGGATCGGAGATGAGGGCCTCCACCGCCACGGCGATCTCCTCCGCCTCCAGAGGATCCTCCAGAAGCAGGGCCGCATCCCCCACCACCTCGGGCAGGGAAGCCCGACTGGAGGTGATCACCGGCACGCCACAGGCCATGGCCTCCAGGGGCGGCAGCCCGAAACCCTCGTAGATGGAGGGGAAGACAAGCATATCCGCCCTGGCCAGCAGGGACCTGAGGCGCTCATCTGGGACGTATCCCGTGAACGCCACCTTATCCTCCAGGCCCAGGTCCCTGACCCGGGACATGAGTTTGTGATACTCCGTGTTGTTCAGCTTGCCCAGGCCCCCTCCGCCGATCACCGCCAGCTGGTGTTCGAGGCCTCTCTCGCACAACAGCGAGAACGCCTCGAGCAGGGTGGCTAGGTTCTTGCGGGGGTGGAGGTTGCCGATGTAGGCGAGGTATGGAGGGGTGAGGCCGTAGGCGCGCAAGGCCGTCTCCGCTTCCTCCTCGCCGGGCTCATCCAGGAAAACGGGATTCAAGCCCGGGTATACCACCCGCACTTTCTCGGGGGGGAGTTCGTAGACCTCCGAGAGCTCATCAGCAGTGAAGCGGGAATCCGCCAGCACCATGCGTGAGTTCTCCAGCAGCCCGGGCAGGGACGAGATAAAGCGCCTGATGCCCTTGCTCTGCATCTCCGGGAAGCGTACGAAGTTGATGTCGTGCACGGTGGAGACCAGGCGCGCCTGCCTGAGGGCGGGCGCCTGGTAGTTGGTGGCATGGAAGATATCGAGGTCTCCCAGGAGCGATTCCGCGGGGAACATCGTGGTCCTCCTCCACCATACGTAGTAGAGGAAATTGGCGGGGAGGTTGTATCCCTTTACCTCCACCCCCTCCAGTGGAGGAGAGACGCGCTTCAGGCGATGCCCGCCCCGTAGGGAGATGGAGAAGAGGCTGAGCTCCAGTTCCGGCCTCGACCGCAGGAGGTGGGCGACCAGGTTTGCGGTGTAGTGGCCTATCCCCGTCTTCTCCAGGAGAAATGGAGTGCCGTCGAAAACGACCTTCATGCCCTACCCGCTGTACGCCATTTTTCCATCAAGGGTTCGATGTGGTCCACTGCCCCCAGTTGATAAGGATTATACCTGCCACGATCGCCGCGACCCCCACCCAGTTCAACGCCAGGATCTCGCGGTTCTCGAAGAACTTGTCGTAGAGCATGACCACTATATAGGTCAGGCTGACGAAGGGATATGCCACCCCCAACGGTACGTCCGTCAGCACGATCAACCAGAACAGCGCCGAGATCATGAAGAGGGCGAGCCCGAGGAGGACCAGCCAGGTGGTCGCGATCTCCTTGATGAAGGTCGCCGGCTTCTTGATCAGTTCGCCGGCGCCCATACCCGTCTTCCCCTTCACATCGGTCATGCCGCGGCGCAGGCAGATCTGACCGCTGATGGCGAGCCCCACGCTGATAATGATCAGGACATAGGATATCGGCTTGACGGTCGCTTCCATCTCTCCTCCTTAGGCCTCTCTGTTATTATCGCCCCACCGGGGTGCGGGCACCCCTTACGAAGCCAGTGCATTTCAGGCGTATTATACCAGTCTTGCGCGACGGACCCCGAGCAGAACTCAGACGGCCTCGTTGAAGAAGGCGGGGGCCTCGATGAGCAGTGGCGGTTCCTCGCCGTAAGCGGAGAACACCATGAGCAGGCGGGTCGTGCTGTTCGTGCCGTCTTCCAAGGAGACGGTCTGGTCCATGACCACCTGCAACGGCAGGTCGTCTGCCTCCCCGATCCACATCTCCACCAGCAGCTCCCCCATGATCTCGCCCATATCCAGGCCCTGGTATTGCTCCGCGAAAGAAGGGTCGTCCTGCAGGCGGAGGTCGACCAGTTCCTGGCCGGTTACACTGTAGCGCACTCGCGCGCAACGGTATCCGTTCAGATCTTCGTATCCCAGCCACTCCGGTTCTCCGCCGACGCTGGTGAGCCTGGACACCGACGCGACGTAATCGAAATAGCGGTTCTGGTCGGATAGGGGGGTGTAGTGTATCCATCCCAGCACTCCTAGCTCGGCCGACAGCCGCTCGCCCATGACGTAAGCCGTCCTTCCCCCATCCAGGGTCAGGTAGGAGAAGGCGTTCTCCTGTGGTTGTTCCGGCTGCCCGGAGCTGCTCAGGGTCTCGCGGTACTCGTAAGCCTCGCGATCGGGGAAGATGATATCGCCCTCGACGCGCAGCTCCTGCCCGAATTCACCCTGCGACGTCCCCAGGCGATACTCCGTCTCCTGTACGAAGTGGAGGTAACCGCTACCCTGCGCGTAAGCGTTCACCGCTTCCCCGCAGTCTGCGAGCCACGCGGCAGGGTCCTGTGAACCTCCGCAGCCC
>CAYHAT010000337.1:0-4056 GCA_964354675.1 uncultured Actinomycetota bacterium
AGGTGCGGGGTTTGTCGGCGCCGCCGCGGAAGAACGATGCCCCGGCCTCTTTCGCCGCCTGCGCCGCCCTTATCACCTGTTCCTCACTCTCCACCGAGCATGGCCCGGCGATGACGGAGAATGACCCTCCCCCGATCCTCACACCTGCGACCTCGATCACCGTGGGCTCGTCCTTGAACTCGCGGCTCACCAGCTTGTAGGGCTTCATGATGGGGACGACCTTCTCCACGGCGGGATAGGCCTCGAGTGGCATCTGCATCACGCGCTCGCGGTCGCCGATGACCCCGATCACCGTGCGGTATTCGCCGCGCGAAACGTGGGCTTCGGCGCCCACCTCGTGCAGTACGGCGACTAGTTCTTCGATGTCCGCGTCGCTTGCGCCCTCGCGCAGTACGATCACCATTTCCACCACTTCCTTCCTCGCATCAACCGCCCCCGCCCCGGGTAGAGTCCCTCCAGGCCGGTGCGGTCATATCCGCGGCCTTCACTCCGCTCTCTGGAGATCACGTTCTGTCCGCTCTCTTCTTCCGTTCCCCCCTTTAAATCCAAGGAGTTCGAGCCTCGGGCTCGAACTCCCCTTATCATCTATTTGGTTGTGAGGCGCTGCCGGCTTACTCGGGGAGGTCCGTCCTCAGCTGGCGCGCCCCCTCGAGATAGGGATGGCGCATTTCGTGCGGATGTTTTCGCGTATAGAAATGCATGAGCACCCTGAGGCACATCGCGTGAGAGTCTTCGATGGCCAGTTCGCGCGCGCACAGCAGGGGCACATGGGTCAGGCCTATATGCCGGGCCGCCGCCGCCGGGAATTCCGCGGTGAGATCCTCGGTGGCGGTGAAGATGATATCCATGATGTCCTCCGGGCGGATATCGTTGCGCTTGATCATCTCCCGCAGGAGCTCAGCCGCTTTTTCCGTTATCTCCTCTTTGGTGTTCTCCTTGCAGAGGATCGCCCCCCGCAACGCTCTCACCTGCATGGCCTGCCTCCTCTTTTTCAGGATAACAGTTTACCATAACCGCCAGCCGCCGGTCTTGGGTTTTTACTTCGCCGTACCTCAACCTTCTTCTTCCAGTGCGAGGAGGCTATTGACCTCCTGTGGTGTCAGGACACGGTAGCTCCCCTCCACCAACCCCTTGAGGTCCAGGGGCCCCAGGCGCGTACGGATGAGGTCCACCACCTCCAGGCTCACCGCCGCGCACATGCGACGCACCTGCCGCTTCCTGCCCTCGTGGATGGTCATCTCCAGCAGGCAGCGCCCGCCCTCGTTCGTGAGTACCTTCACCTTCGCGGGCGCGGTGATCCCCTCCTCAAGTGGTACCCCCCTACGCAAATTCGCCAACCCCTTGGGCGAGAGGTGCCCCGCAGCTTGCACCATGTAGGTCTTATCGACGCCGTGACTGGGGTGCATCAGCCTCTGGCCCAGGTAACCGTCGTTGGTGATGAGCAGAAGGCCGCGGGTGTCGCGGTCCAGGCGTCCCACCGGGAAAAGCCTTCCCTCCTCGTGGATGAGATCCATCACGGTGGGTCGGCGCCTGGTATCCTTTGCCGTGGTTATATATCCCGGGGGCTTATTGAGGAGGAAATACCGCTTGTCCACCTCCAGGCCGAAGGGGATGCCGTCAACCGTCACCTTATCTCGCGCGGCGTCCACGCGGTCGCCGAGGATCGCCGTCCTGCCGTTGACCTCCACCCTGCCGGCCTCGATCATAGCCTCGCACTTACGGCGCGGGCCTAATCCCGCCGCCGCCAGTCTTTTCTGCAGTCTCTCCTCTGGAGTCATGGCTTGTCCGCTTACCTGAGCTCAATCCGCCGCCGTATCGGGGTCCTCGTTCTCCCAGGCGGTCTCTTTCTGCTCGTTATCTGTGTCATATCTTTCCATGTCTCCGTTACCTGTCGTGTCGTTCTCACCTGTGTTTTCGTCATCGTTCTGCGATAAGCGCCCTGGATCGCCCCCCCGAAACGGCGAACCTCCGCGTCCCTTTTCATAGCTTCTTTCGTCTTGCGGTAACTCATCCACGCAGAAACCATCTTCCGCGATGTCTTCGCCGCTGCGATCCCTTTCATCGGCTTCCCTCTCGGCCTGCCCCGAGAGCGAGCGGGTGATGCGTGCGACCGTCTCGCGGTCCGGCTCGAAATCCTCGAGGGGCGGCAGGTCTTCCAGGCTGTTGAGGCCGAAGCGTTCGAGGAACCTCTCGGTGGTCACGTAAAGGGCGGGCCCGCCGGGGGACCTCTCCTTGCCGGCCTCGGCCACCAGGCCTTGTTCCTCGAGCACCTTGACCATGCTCTCCGACTGCACTCCCCTCAGGTTGGCCACCTGGGTGCGCGTTATGGGCTGCAGATAGGCGATGATGGCCAGGGTCTCCACCGCCGCCCGCGTCAGCCTGGCCCGGCGGGACGACAGGAGCAGTCTCTCTATGTGCGAGGCGTAGGCGGGATGCGTGTGCATGCGCCACCCTCCGCCCACCTCCCTCAATTGCATGCCGCGGTTATACTGTACGTATTCCTCGCGCAGCTCCTGCAGGGCCGAGAGCACCTTGCCCTCGTCGCAATCCAGTACCTCGGCCAACTGCCTCGGCACCAATGGTTCGTCGGCGACGAAGAGCATGGCTTCCAGCGCGCCCTTGATATCCTCCATCTCCTGCAGGTCGTCCTGGCCGACGCCCGTCCTCCACAGCTTGCCGCCGATCGGTTTGATCTCCATTATTCTTCCTCCCCTATCGCATACACCCGGATATCCCCGAAACGGGTGGCCTGGCGGATGTCGACCTCCTCGCGCTTGTACAGCTCCAGCAGGGCGAGGAAGACGGCGATGAGCTCCACCCGCAAGGCACAGTCCGCCGTCAGCTCCCGGTAGCTGGTGCTCCCTTTCTCGTTAAGCACATCGCGCACGCGGTCCATGAAATCGTTTATGTTTATCTTGATGGGCGCTATATACGAGACGTCCAGCTCCGCATCCAGCTCGATGAGCTCCCGGGCCGCCTTTGCCAGCTTCTCTAGGGTGAGCCCCCTCAACACGTCCGGCATGACATGGCGGAAGGGCTCCTCCAGGTCGACCTCGCGGTAGTAATACCTCTCCTCGCGATCCATACGCTTACCCAGTTCGGCGGCAGCATTGCGGTATTTCTGATATTCCACCAGCCTCCATAGCAGCTCCTCGTACAACTCGGAGGGTCCGGGTTCCTCCCCTTCCTTCTCCGGCTCGGGCAGGAGGTAATCTGATTTAAGCTTGAGCAGCGTCGCCGCGATGAGCAGGAACTCTGTGGCCACCTCCAGGTCGAGTTCGCGCAGGGACTCCATATAATCGAGGTATTCGTCGGTGATCTCCGCTATGGAGATATCGTAGATGTCTATCTCCCTGCGCCCGATGAGGTGCAACAGGAGATCGAAGGGCCCCTCGAAGACCTCCAGTTTTACCTGGTAGGGCACGGCTCCCCTTTCAATCTATCCCCATACGCGTGCGGACGTCTGCGAGCACGCCGCGTGCCAGTGGTTTCACCTTTTCCAGGCCCCGCTCCATTACCTCCCAGGCGTAGCCGGGCCTGGCCTCCAGGTCTCTGCGGCGTTCCTGGAAAGGCAGCAGTGACTCCACCACCTTTTCAGCCAGGATCCCCTTACATTCCACGCAGCCCCATCCCGCGGTGCGGCATTTCTCCGCGACCTCGTCCAGCCGGTCTGCTGTATAAACCTTGTGCAGTTGGAAAGCACTGCACTTCTCAGCATCGCCCGGGTCCTTGCGGGTGCGCCGGGCGGGGTCGGTGAGCATGGACAGGATCTTTTTTCTGATCTCTTCCGGCGGGTCGGTGAGGGAGATAAAGTTGCCGTAGCTCTTGCTCATCTTGCGCCCGTCGGTACCGGGGATGCGGGGGGTTTGCGACAGCAGCGATTGCGGCTCATCAAAGGTCTCGCCATAGAGGAAATTGAAGCGCCGCACGATCTCCCTGGTGAGCTCCAGGTGTGGCAGTTGGTCCTCGCCGACCGGCACGGCGTCCGCCCTGACGATGAGGATGTCGGCGGCCTGCAGCACCGGGTATCCCAGGAAGCCGTGGGTGGATATGTCC
>CAYHAT010000338.1:0-4053 GCA_964354675.1 uncultured Actinomycetota bacterium
CCACGTGGTCGCCTTTTTTCCTGGTCTCGGAGACCCGCCGCGCTACGTTCCTGATCCTCTCGGTATCGGCTACGGAGGTCCCTCCGAACTTCTGCACGGTGATCTTCACTCGCTACCGCCTCTCCGGCGCCGCTGGAAACCTTATCCATGCAGCACGAATCCGCTTATTATCCTTCTTTTACGCTCGCTCCCTTACCCTGTCAAGCGACCCAGGATAGGAGGCCTCGAGGTTTTCATAAACGTTTGGTGGATTGCAGCGCGACGGGGGTCGTGTCTTCGATCTTCGGTTCCTTTCTCGGGATCGATCGACCAAATGTTATTAAGAAAAGCGAAGATCGAAGACACGACCCCTTGTACGCCCTGGATGTTAATCCCGGCCGGGCTATTGTTTCCAGCTCACAGCTCCAATCGGCCCTTGAGGGCGCGGCCCAGGGTGACCTCGTCGGCGTACTCCAGGTCGCCTCCCACGGGGAGCCCGGAGGCGATGCGCGTCGCCCTCACCCCGAGCGGTTTCAGGATATTGGCAAGGTAGATGGCGGTGGCCTCCCCTTCCACCCGGGGGTTGGTAGCCACTATGACCTCCCGGATGTCGTCCTTGCGGATCCGTTCCAGCAACTCCTTGACCTTGAGCTCCTCGGGCCCGATGCCGTCGATGGGCGATATAGCGCCGCCCAGCACATGGTAGAGCCCACGGAATTCCCCCGTGCGCTCCACGGCAACTATGTCCTGGGGCCTCTCCACCACGCATACCAGGCTGGAGTCCCTGCGGTTGTCCATGCAGTATTCGCAGAACTCACCCTGCGCGAAGTTGAAGCAATGCGTGCAGAAGGTCACCTTCTCCCGGGCCTCGACGATAGCCTCCGCCAGGGACCTGGCTTCCTCCCCGGGGACCTTCAGAAGGTGGAAAGCCAGGCGTTGCGCCGTTTTCGGCCCCACGCCGGGTAACTTCGAGAGTTCCTCCACGAGGCGCGCAATGGGGGGAGTGTACAGCAATGCGGTCTCCTGTTAAAGTCCGGGGATCTTCAATCCCTTGGTAAAGGCTCCCATGCGCTCCTCCGCCAGGTCCCGGGATTTCCTGAGGGCCTCGGTAACCGCTGCCAGGACCAGGTCCTCCAGCATCTCCACATCCTCGGGATCCACCGCCTCGGGGTTGATGCTTATCTCCACGACGTTCTGCTGGCCATCGGCCACCACTTTGACCATGCCTCCGCCTGAGGTGGCCTCCACGCGTTCATCCGCCAAGGCTTCCTGCGCCTCCAACATCTGCCGTTGGAGCTTCTGGGCTTGCTTCATCATCTTCTGGACGTTCCCGTTCATGTCTACCTCCGGAACTCTCAGGTCCCCGGCGGCGCGGCCGTGCCTTATTCGTTCAGCTTTATCTCCTCGATCATCTCCGCTCCGAAGACGTCTTTCACCAGCTTGACCTTGCCGGCGTCGTATATTTCCGCGTTCGCCCTGTCCGCCGCACTCTCCTTCTCCGGCTTCTCCACCATTATGTGCTCCGTCTCCAATGCCGCTCCGGGCTTCTCCTCCGCTATCTCCGGCTCCTCTGCACCGGGCGCGACCCATTCTTTGTCCGCATCGTATGTCTCGGGCGCGGCGGACTCTCCCGTGGGCGGTCCCGGCTGGGGTCCACCTCCCGCCATGCCGGACTGCTCATGCGGCCCGCTCTTCTGCTCTTCCTCCAGCCCGGTCCTGACCTTCATCGCTACTCCCAGGACCTCCTCGAGGGCCCCCTCCAGGACCTTGCGGTGGTCCTCCTTCTCCAGTTCTCCGCGGTGGAAAGACCGGTCTGCGGGAAAGGCGATGTACAGTTCGCCCCCCCTGAACTCCAGCGGTTTTCCTTCCAGCAGGAAGGCGTGGGTGGTGATCTTCCTCTCCTTGACCTTCTCCTTTACCTGGGGCCATGCCCTTCTTATCGCAGTCAGGTCCAGCTGCGCCGCGTCTGCCGGTAGCACGGCGACAGCCTCGGTTTCCGGTTCGACCTCCTGGCTAACGGATTCCTCGCCGATCTCGGTTGCTGCCGGTGCCTCCTCCACTTCTTGCATAGAGCGCCCGTCGGCAGGCTGTTCTTTCTCACGGGGCTGGACAGTCCTGGCGGGCAACGGCTCCTTAGCTGCCGCTTCGCCGATGTGCCTTCTGGCCAACTTCTCTACCTCGCCCTCCAGTTTTCCCAGGCGAGCGGACAGGGCTTCGGCGGATACGTCCAGCTCGCTGCGCGCCATGCCGATAAGCGCCCCCTCCAGCACCAGGCGGGCAGAGGTGGTCGTCTGCATCTCCCTTACCGCCTCGCGCATGGAGATGATGAAATGGAAAATGCGATCGGGAGGCAGCTCCTCGGCCTGCCGGCGTAAGCCGGCGTAAGCGCCTTCGTCCACCTCAAGTTCCTCGGGACCCAGGTCGGCATGCTGCAGCAGGAAGACGCGGCGGAAATGTTCCTGGGCTTCCCGCGCGAACTGGACCAGGTCCCTGCCCTCCTCGTAGGCCCTCTCCACCAGGGCGACGGCTCCGGCCGCGTCGCCGCCGGCGAGACAGTCTCCCAGTTCGACCAGCATCTCGTCTTCGACCAGCCCGAGAAAGCCAGCCACCTCCACCTCGTCCACTACGCCGTCCCCATAACTCATGACCTGTTCCAGGATGACCAGGGCGTCGCGGGCGGACCCCCTGGCCCGCCGGGCGATCAGGCGCAGTGATCCCTCCGAGGCCTCGATCCCCTCCGCTTCAGCCACTCGGGCCAGGTGCGGGGCCAATATGGACACGGGCACGCTGCGGAAGTCGTAGCGCTGGCAACGGGACAGGATGGTCGCGGGCATCTTGTGCGGCTCGGTTGTAGCCAGGACGAAAACCACGTGCGACGGCGGTTCCTCCAGCGTCTTCAGGAAGGCGTTGAAGGCTTCCTTGGTGAGCATGTGCGCCTCGTCCAGGACATATACCTTGATGCGCGCCGCGGCCGGCGAGAAGACAACCCTTTCCCTCAGCTCGCGTATGCTGTCTATGCCACGCGTGGATGCGGCGTCGATCTCCACGACGTCCACCGAGATGCCCTCGGTTATCTCCCGGCACGAACTGCAACGGTTGCATGGGCTGGGCGTGGGCCCTTCCACGCAGTTCAAGGCCTTAGCCAGAATGCGTGCCGTGCTGGTCTTACCCGTGCCCCGGGGACCGGCGAAGAGGTATGCGTGGGCGAAGTTCCCGTTGCGCAGTGAGTTAGACAGGGTGCGGGTGACGTAGTCCTGTCCTATGACCTCCTCAAAGGTCTGGGGGCGCCATTTCCTGTACAAGGATACGTAAGCCAAGGTCCACCACTTCCCGACGACCAGGGGGTCTCCGGCTCATCGATCTCGAAATGAGTGTGATCGTGCACCCTTCCTCGACTTCCGGCCCCAAGCGCTACACGGGCAGTTAGCTCCGGACAGGTTAGTCTGCGGCACACGAGAAGATTTGCTTACCGCTGCTTCCTTCCGGACCTGACGGGGTTCACAAGTTCCCGTTGCGCAGGACCCGACCTTCAACACCACTTGCCTGCGCGCAATACTCAAGACCGGAGAGCCTCAGTTGGGGATTCGGCCCCGCTGTAGCGGATTGCGGGTTCAGGGCACCGCTAGCTCCCCGCTTAGCACGATCACAAAATCCAGTATAGCATGCGCGGCTGACCTGCTCGAAGGTTCAGTCACACGGAGCTGACCGGGCATGTGAAAAAATCCGCGATCGCCTCGGACCTTGTATTCCTGGATTCTCGATCGGTCTGTCAAGGGGTCGGCGGACAACGTGTATAATAATAAAGACGGACGGAGGCGGTAGCGGGGAGGGATGCCAGGCGCCCGGTTTTTATGTCTTTATTTCACGCCGATTCGAGCGGCGGTGAAAGGGCCGGGCGAACGGATCGATGCGAGCGGGAGGAGACATGAGCGACAGCGAGCTGAGGGAAAGGACCTCCACCGGCAACGCGCGGCTCGATGCCATGATGGAGGGTGGTCCCCTGCGGGGATCGGTGACCCTGGTCATAGGGGCGCCCGGGACCGGTAAGACCTGTCTCGGCCTGGAGTTCATATC
>CAYHAT010000339.1:0-4048 GCA_964354675.1 uncultured Actinomycetota bacterium
ATTCCCGCGTTCGAGATGACCAGGTCCGCGTCTATCTGCTCGCCTCCCATCGTGAACACCCCACGAGCCTTGCCGTCGCGCACGTCGATGCGCGCGACCTCGGTGCCCAGGCGCAACCCCCCGCCGTCGCGCTGGAAGGCGCGCAGGAAGGCGCCGGGGATCTCGCGCGAGCCGCCGCGGGGCACGCCCAGGGTCTGCTTGCGGAAGGCATTGGCGAAGCACCACAGGAACTCCCCGGCGCTCACCTCGCTGTAGGGGACCACGGTGAGGAGCATGGACAGCGCTCCGATGCCCTGCAGGGGCATCGATTCGTCGGTGATGCGGTGCATGAACTCCTGCAGGGTGATCTCGTCCAGCTCCATGAGGTACGAGGGATTGAGCATGGCTATCTTCGCCACCGCGCGCAGGGTATCCAGGGGAGAGTTCCTCTTTGCGGCACGGTAGACCTCGCGGTCCAGCTCCCTGCTCATGCCGCCCCGCCCGAGCTTGTCCGCGAGGAAGTCCCTGGCGATCATGGCGTTGGCGCGGAGGTTGGTAAGAGCGGCGCGGGGATCGGTGAGGCTCTGATAGAGGTTGAGGCGGTATTTCCCGCCCAGCAGCAGGTGCTCGCTGGGGTTGGCGGTGAGCCATTCAAGGTCGCCCCGCACCATGCGGTTGATGTATCCATGTTGTCCGGAGGCGCCCATGGAGAACATGTGCACCCCCGAGTCCACCACGTAGCCGTCCCGCGTGAACGACCAGCATTTGCCGCCGTGGAAATCGTTGCGTTCCAGCAGGGTCACGCGGTAG
Organism: uncultured Actinomycetota bacterium; assembly: GCA_964354675.1. GTDB lineage: Bacteria > Actinomycetota > Geothermincolia > Geothermincolales > RBG-13-55-18 > SURF-21. The sequence continues at coordinate 790 of CAYHAT010000339.1, forward strand.
CCCCGCATCTGCAGCAGGGATGCCACGCCGGCTCCCCCCGGCCCCGAGCCTATGACCACGACCCTCTTCTTTTCCTGAGCCATTACGAGACCTCCGTTTCAGTTGCTGGGGTCAGGTCTTGTTTTTTGCATTCTCTAGAATGCTATCTATTGAAAGATTGGCTGGTAAGAAGCCTGCCTGATTGCGATTTTGAAATTGGATACCGCGGTATGCAAAAAACAAGACCTGACCCCCTCTCAATCGCGATACAGGCACCTGTATCCGGGTATACCCTCCTGCATTATTTTATGCACCAGTTTTAAACGGTCGAAGTTCTGGAAGGCCAGCCGAAAGGCCAGCACGCTCAGTGGCAGCGGCTGCAGTTCCTTCATGCGTGCCAGCAGGTAAGCCGTCGGGAACACCGCAACGCACTTACCGAACTCGCGCCAGGCGCGTTCCTTGTCCTCTATGGCCAAGGCCGCGATCCTTCCCGAGACCAGAGCGCCATGCAGCCCGAAGAAGGCCACCGGGTCCATGGCCCCGGCCAGCGTGCCGGCAAGGATCTTGTTGCCGGTGAAGATGCGCGGGGTCTTGATGGTAGCGGCGGGCAAGGGAAAGGTGAACTCGTTCCACTGCGGCACCTCGAAGCCGTCGAACTTTGCCACCTGCTCCGCGAAGCGCTCCCGGGCTGGCAGGGATATGGGCAACCTGCGGTTGAAGAGGTGCACGTAGCGGATACCCCGGAAGGCGGAGGCGTACCCGTAGTCGCTGGTGTAGGTGTCGTGGAACATGTGCACGTAGTTGAGGTCCGTGTCGCAGGTACCCTTGTAGGTGAAGTGGTGGGAGGTGAGGTAGGGGACCCCCAGGGAGTCGAAGCCCTCGAAGTGCAGGCCGGTGGCCACGATGGTGTTGGGAGGAAGCGAGGCCATGTCCTCCTGGGAGATGACCGGACTCGAGAAGCGGACCTCCACCCCCGCCTCGCGGGCCAGCTCGTGCAGGTAACTGTCCAGGCTGGTGGACCGCGGCCCCCGCTCGAAGAAATAAGAATGGATAAGGGAGGGGTCGATCGGCAAGGCCTTGCCTCCCGCTATCTCCACCATCTCCCGGATGGGCTCGATGCCGGGAGATATATCGAAGCCCAGATAGGCGCGGAGGGCGTCGAGCCGCAAGGGGCTGCCCTGGCCGGAAGGGTGGTAGAGAGGCGAGCCTCCCAGGCGCTCCTCCCTCTCCAGCACCACCACGTCCTGTCCGCGCTTGGCGAGGTTGATGGCCGCGGTCATCCCGGCCAAACCCGCCCCAACGATGATCACCTCAGCCATGATATCCTCCTCGTCCCTGCTTTCCGACTGTGTATCGAAAATCTATTATAGCGCGTCTAGCAGGTAATATACCACCCTTTTCCAGTCCCGTTTGCCTTGACACCCGCACCGGGCGACCATATAATAATACCGGCTGTTATGACTGACCAGTCGTTCATATTAACATATATTATATAGCGGCAATGTATGTAAACAAGGCTTGATGAACGCAACGGGTGGGAGGCCTGTCCCTTACAAGGATCGGCCCACGAAGTAACGGCAAGGAGGTAGGTCGATGGCAGCCTCGAGTATGGTCCGGGAGCTCGCGGAGATCGTGGGTTCAGGCAATGTAAAGACGGGCGCTGCGGCGCTGGCGGGTTATTTCGCGGGCCGGCTCTCGGACACCGGTCTGGTGCTGGTGCAGCCGGCGGACGAGTACGAATTGGCCGAGGTCGCCCAGGCGGCCAGCGGGGCGAAGCTGCCCTTGTTCTCGGTGCGCAGGGAGAAAATGGAAATGTCCCTCGCCTGCCGGGAAGGGCTGCTCATCGACCTCGCGCGCATGGACGGTATCAAGGAGTTGGACCGGCGCAACCTCATGGGGCATATCTTCGCCGGGGTCACCTACGAGCAGTTGCAGAAGGAGTGCCTGAAGAAGGACTGCAAGGTCCTCATGCCGGCCAATGCCACCTCCCGCTCCGTCCTCCGTTCCTACCTCGACCGCGATATACTCAACGGCAACGCCGTATACCGTTTCCCCAACCTGTCCATCTTCCACGCCATACTCTCCGACGGGCGCATCTGGGTTTCCGGCTCCCAGCAGATGGCCTCCGAGGGCATCGCGGACTTCCGCGAGGACCAGGGACCCCAGTTTTCCCCCTTCTTCGGTGCCTCGGAGGACATCTTCGGGATACCTTTCTACGGCATCGTCTATCTCTATCCGCTGCGGGAGGCCCGCCGCGTCATCCTCTTCGGCTTCGACGCCCCGGAGCCCGCGGCGAACCTGGCCTACAAGGTCAACCGCGACGAGCATTGCTTCGAGAGCGTGACCGCCAACTCCCGCTACCTCTCCGTGCTGCTGGGGGAGGATGCGGGCGCGGCCGAGGCCTTGCGGGAGAAGCTTCCCGCCTGGGTTACCGCCGTCAGCATCGAGCACCACGTAGAGCTGGTGGACCTGTGGGAGAAATGCGTGCGCGAGGACGCCGAGGCGCTGGGAGGCAAGGCCTTGGACGGCGAGCTGCCGGAGATGATGGATAAGAAGTTCCAGGAGCCATGGTACCTCTTCGACCGCGATTACATGAAGGGACGCACGAGCTGTATCGAGCACTACGACTTCTACCGCCGTGCGCCCGGCCTGCTCGCCGCGGTGCGCGATGCCGCCCAGTCCAAGGGTTACGCGGCGGACGAGGTGGGACAGGTGATGATCCCCGTCTACTTCGGGGGCTCCTGCTACTGCGAGAGCGACCTCTACTTCGACCCCATGGGCGAGGCGGAAGCCGCGAAGGCGGCCGATATCAGCCGGGCAGCCTACACCAGGCTCTTAGGTGAGGGCAGCTTCGTGGACCGTCCCACGGGCGAGGTGGCCAAGATGGTCTTCGACCGCGTCAACGAAGGCTACATCAAGGTGCTCAAGACCTTCAAGAACATCGTGGACCCCTCGGGCCTCATGAACCCCGAGCAACTGTTGGAGGGGGTGTAGCAGATGAAGAAAAGGATCACCGCTCCCAGGGAGGTGCTGCACGAGCTGCAGCAGGACTACTTCATCTGCACCAAGTGCAAGATCTGCCAGGGGGTACACGTGCAGTACTGCCCGGAGTCCCGCTTCTGGCGCAACTGCCCCTCCGGGACCCGCTTCCGCTGGGATGCCTACTACGCCTCGGGCAAGATGGAGATCGCCCGCGGCCTGCACATCAACGAGATCGAGCCCACCGATTCCATGCAGCACATCCTCTACACCTGCATGCTGTGCTCGTCCTGCCAGGAGC
>CAYHAT010000340.1:0-4045 GCA_964354675.1 uncultured Actinomycetota bacterium
CAAGCCCGCCCCGGCTCACCTGGAAGGGTCCCAGCAGCTTTATGGTCAGGGGCTCGGTGGATTCTCGCTCGAACCTTTGAACGAGATCTTGCGTTTTCGCCCGGACTTCAGGTATATCGCTCTTTTCTAGCTGCCGCAGTAGGCGAAGGGATTTGACTCCCCCGAGGGAGAATACGCGGTCCACGTACTCCAGGTGCTCTCCTGCGGCGAAGAAGCTCGTAAAAACAGGCAAGTAATATTCGGAATCGGTCGTGTGGTATTGCAATACGACATCATCGCCGAACTCCTGGATGTATATCTCAAGGGCCTCGCGGGCTTCTGCCTTCTTTCCCCCCTGGGAGTTCAAACCGAAAAGCATGGAACGAGCAAGAGAGACAGAGATCCCTGCGCCTTTTTCCGTGGACTGCAGGATCTTCTGGATCTCTTCTGTTGCCTTCTCAAGACCCAGGTTCTGCATGGAACAGGCGATCGTAGCGAGCTTGTTGATGCGAGAGACCCACGGGAGTTTCCCCGCCATCTGTTCGAATCTCTTGAGGTGCTGAAGCGCAGAATCGCTGTCTCCGAGCCAGATATAGGCTTCGCCGAGGAACCATTGCGCATACCAGACCTCACCAATGGTCGTATGTCCGAGGCACGCCGGCGCCGCTAAGGTCACATCATAGAGCGCGGCCTCTCGGTCACCGGTATAAGCTGCTGCGACCGCTCCCGCTGCATGGCAGAGGCAACACATGGGCGTGAAGCCGAGGCTCTCGCCGAGCGCTATCCCCTTTTCCGCCATCTCCCTGGCCTCCTGCAGCCTGCCCAGGAACGCGTAGGTCCGGGACAGGAGGGCGTAGATAAAAGCTTTGGTCGCGCTGGGCCCTGCTCCTTCCAGAAGTCTGTCGGCATCGAGGAACGCTTCCAGAGCTTTATTGAAGCGGCCCTGCAGAAACGAGGCCAGCCCGCACCAGTTGAGCACCCGAGCCCGGGTCGCGATAGCCTTTATATCCCAGGCGTGTCCAAGAGCTTCTTCCACGAGCTGGTTCGCGACTTCGTCGTCCCCCGCGCCGGCTCGGATCGCGCTTTCGAGGGCCAGGGCATCCCAGGTGGGCTCCGAGGATGGGGGCGCTATCTCCCTCACCCTCGAGATCAGCCGCTCGGCTTCATCCGGTTCAGCCATGGAGAAATGATAGGCCGCGGAGAAGAGTAGTGACCGGGCCTCCCCATCCGCATCACCTGATTTCTTGAAAGCAATACTCGCTTTGTCCGCGGTAGCGACAGCTGCTTCATAATCGCCGAACATCGCCGCTATCTGCGCTTTTCTTACCGAGAGCTTAGGATGTTTCTCCAGGACATCGTCCGGCAGGTGCGCAAACTGCCGGTCCAGAAAGGAGACTCTGCTGTTCCTTACCAGCTCGGCGATAATGCTCTCCAGAACATCTGCCGCTCTTTCGTAGGCCTCCGCCTCCATATAGTGATGCATGGCCTGCTCGGGATCCCCGTTCTTGTCCCATAGCGCAGCGGCCTTGAGATGCAGGTCCTCTATCTCTTCGGGGGCGAGGTGTGCGAGCAGGGCGTTCTGCAGGAATGCCTGCAACCCGAAATGGTAGCGGTACCAGTCTCCCTGGTCATCGAGGGGTATGGTGAAGAGGCGCTCATCCATCAGGTGGGAAAAGACCGCCCTCGAGCTGTTGATCCCGAGCAGCTCGTCACAGAACTGCGGGTTCAGGCGAGACAATATGGAGGTTCTTAGAGTGAACTCTTTCACCTCTTCGGGCTGGTTCTCATAGACAGCCTTGGAGAGGTAATCGAAGACTAAGAGAGATACCCCCGATTCCCTGAAGGTCTTATTCAACTCGTTACCAGCCCGGCTTTTAAGGGCGAGGTAGAAGAGGACCAGCCCCGATATCCAGCCCTCGGTTGATACCGAGAGAGCCGCGATGTCCTCCTCCGCCAGGGGCATACCGAAGACGTCCTTGAAAAGCCTCACGATCTCCTCGGGGGTAAAGGAAAGGTCGCTCTCGGATAGCTCCAGGAGTTCACGTCGGGCCTTGAGGTTGGTAAGGGACAACACCAGGGCGGAGCGGCTCAGGATGACGAAGTGGAGGTTAGGCAGCATGTGGTCGAGGAGGAAACCCATGGCCTCGCTTATCTGCTTACTGTCGTTCACCAGGTGGAAGTCGTCCAAAGTGATGAAGAGCTCCTCCCCGATGAGCTCGTCCAGTTCCCCGATGAAGGTGGAGAGGACAGCCCGGCTCTGCTCGGCTACGTTAACGGCGGAGGCCATGTGCGAGAGGGTCCTCACCCCGAAAACAGGGTTAATGCCCCTCAGGCCGGCTACGAGGTAAGAGAGGAATACGGAGAGGTCGGAATCGGTTTCCTCCAGCTGATACCAGACGAAGGGGCTACCCTGCTTCTTGAGGAACTCCGCGGCCAGGGTGCTCTTGCCGTAGCCAGCTCCCGCCACGATGGTCGCGAGCTTGGATGACTTGGCCCTTTCCAGCTCCTTGAGCAGCCTCTCCCTAGCCACGATCTCGGGCAGCCGGGGGGGATAGATCTTTGTCCTCAGTATCTGTGGTTCAACTGCGACGGCACACATCGCTAACCCTTACGCCTTGTACGGCAACCTTCATATGCCCTGGTATCGAGGTCTTTATATCTTGCCCCTAACAATAGAGATATTATACCAGGGACTGAGGTGCCATCACCAAGCCGTGACCGGACAAGCTCCTTTTCTGCGGCTGCTGGGGGTAGATGAGCTCAGCCGGGAGAAAGGGTGTGCTGGTGGGAAGGGGGGGTGCTGCCTATCCCCCTCTCGCGAAACCAAAGGCATTAACGCGGCCCGTGGGGGAAGGCAACATCCTGCGGTCCCCCATGTGACCGGTTGATCAATCGAATTTCATCATCGCGCCGATGGACATGAACACGCCGGTAAAGAACTGTACCAGGGGCACGCCCCAGTTGACATCATATCCGCCCTTGGGAAAGATGACGCACAGCGTGGACAAGAAGATCACCAGTGCGCCGGCCGTAGCGTAGCTCCAACCGGGGCTGCGAGCCAGATGGTGCTCGTATCTTATGAACTTGGTCAGAAGAACGTAACTGGCGAACAGCCAGACGAGCGCCGCGACGATGATGATCAACAGGCCGAACAGCGTTGCGTAGCCCTTTACCTCCTGCCCGGACGCGTTGGTGTACAGGGGAAGGAACCCGAAGGCCACGGTGATCGCCGCGGCCACCTGGGTGATGAAATCGCCCACCGGCGTCATCGTCTCGTCTCTCTCCCTGTATACTACCGGTATCTGCCCTTGCACTCTCTGTTCCATCTCAACCTCCTTCCTCGGAACCTCAAGGCCTCATCCACCTGCGCAGGTGCAGGTGAGCGCCTCCTCTTGCCAAACACAGTGTCTCTATCTCTGTCTTGAGCCTCCTCTCATCCTCCTCTACCTCCTTCACCAGGAGCTCGAGTACACAGTCGCTGGCGGGTATGAACACCTCGCTCGCATCGTTCTTCTCTGCCGATGCCTTTCCTCTCTCCTCTTCAGCTCTCACTCCCGCCTCCTCCATAGATGATCAACCTCTCTGCCTTACGCCATATCAGCCCGCCACGGGCCTGGCGCCCATTCCCGCGCCGGCCACCGGCTGCGCCTGCTCGCGCTCCCGCTTGGGGCGGGAGACCCGGCTCACCACCAGCAGGGCCACGCCGTAGCAGGCGAGCAGGGCGGCCAGGGTCCCGAAGACCACGTAGAGCACCCAGGTGTAGTCCCCGATCAGCACCATCACTCACACCTCCTCTGCATCGATCCGCCGTTCACTGCCTCTTCCTCATCGCTCACGATCCCTCAGACCAGATCTCCTGCCTCCCACCTCCTTCAGCGCGCCTGCGGCGAAGGGGTGAACGTGGGCTGCGCGCCCTTGGCCGCCGGCTTGGGGCGGGGAGCCCGGAAGGAGCCGACCAGGGCTACGCCGTAGCCGGCGAGCAGGACTCCCAGGATAACCATGACCGCGTAGAGGGCCCCGGTGAAAGCCCCGATGATCATCACTTACACCTCCTTTCCTCTCATCT
>CAYHAT010000341.1:0-4040 GCA_964354675.1 uncultured Actinomycetota bacterium
TGGGAACGAACCCGCCCACGACCGCCTCGACCATGGTCGGATATACTATGGCCCCCTTCACCTTGAGCATGTCGTCGGTGCGCCCCACCACCTTGTAGCGTATGCCGGTGCGGCCGCATGGGCAGGGTGAGGTGAACACCTGCTGGATATCGCCCAGGCTGGTGCGCAACCACGCCATACCGTCGCCTTCGAGCACGGTGAAGAGGGCCTCGCCCTCAGCGCCGTCCTCCAGAGGGATGGGCTCCTTGGTGTCGGGGTCCACCAGTTCGTAGTAGGCGAGGTCGTCCGCGGTCCAGTGCATGCCCTGGTACTCTTCATGATCGCAGGAGAAGCCGAATCCGGCGCCGACGTCGAACAGGCGAGCCCCGTAGGCGGACTCGAGCCTCTGCCTTACCTCCGGTATCCCTGCCCCGGGCTCGCCGCCGCACATCAAAATGCGAAAACCCAGATCCTTCGGGTCTTTGTTCTGGGATCGCACTTTCTCGATCAAGTATTCCGCCATAGAAGGCGTACCCGAATAGACCGTGCCCTGGAAAAGGGTCTGCATGAGAAGGACACGATCGGTCCCCGCCTCGGCCCCTACGGGTATCGCCATGGCGCCCAGCCTGTGCATCCCCATCATGGTGGGGATGCCGGCGATGACCATGGAGAGTGCGAAGCAGCAGAGCACGCGGTCGGAGGATCGCATGCCAGCCCGCCACCCGCCCCGTACCATTGCTTCCCCCCAGAGGTCTACCATGTCGTGCCAGGTCATGGGGTAGGGTGTAGGGATGCCGGTGGTGCCGGTGGTGGTGGCCATGATGCACAGGTCGTCGACGGATACCGGCATTATCTGGTCCAGGACCGCGAGGAGGTCGCCACCGAACTCCGCCACCATCGATCGCAGGCCTTCTTTATCGAATACCGGGACGCTTTCACCGAAATCGGAGAAGCTGTTTATCTTGTCCGGGTTCACCCCCAACGCGTCGAACTGCTTCTGGTAGAACGGGGCATCATCGTGCAGGCGCCGCAGTAGCTTCTTTATCTTGGCCATCTGGAGCTCGCGCATCTCAGGGGTGTTGAGCTTTGTCTCGACCTCCATGTTCCAATAAGGCCTGTCGTTATCCATCCTTACTTTCACCTCCATGCATCGCGTCCTCGCCCGCAGCCTGCTAAGCCCTTGCTAAACCTTCTCGAGGATGTGTACGCACATCGCCGCCTCGCCCATCCCTATGAAGCCGCCACCGTTCTCGGCAAGTGCTATGCGGGCGCCCTCCACCTGGCGCGGGCCCGCATCTCCTCTAAGCTGAGTGACCAGCTCGAACATCTGTGCTATTCCCGATGCCCCGATGGGATGTCCGCGGCACTCGAGCCCACCGCTCGTGTTAACCGGCAGCTTGCCGCCCAGCGTCGTTGCCCCGGATTCGGCAAAGGGGCCTCCCTCACCCTCACCGCAGAAGCCCATGTTCTCGTACTGCCATAGCTCACCGAACGCGGTGGCGTCATGCACCTCGGCGATGTCGATATCATCGGGGCCGAGGCCGGCCCGCTCGTACACCAGCCGACCGGCGCGCACCCCTACCGGATCGAATCCGCTGTCGGGCAGCGAGCCCGCGGTAAGAACCGATGCCCTGATCTTCACTGGCCGGGCATCCGGGTATCTCTTTAGTGCCCGCTCGGAGCAGATGAGAGCGGCAGCCGCCCCATCGCCGATAGGAGCACACATGGACCGCGTGATCGGGTAGGAGATGACCCTGTCCTCCATGACCTCCGCGACGGTCATGTCCTTCTGGTATTGCGCGAGCGGATTCATGCTTCCGTGACGGTGGTTCTTTGCAGCGATGATCGCGATCTGGCGCTGGGTCGTGCCGTACTGCTCCATGTGTTGTCGCGCGACCATGCCGTAGATATCCATAAAGGCAGAATGGCTGCCCTGCTTTTCATTGCCCGCTGCGCCCGATTCCGTGGCCTTCTTTTCCTCATCGGCCTGCATGGACGCTATCATGTCATCAGCGATTTCGACATCGACTCCCGCCATGAACATTTTGAACATCAACACGGGATCATCAGGCAGGAAAATCTTCTCCGCGCCGATCGCGAGCACCAGGTCGTACTGCCCGGCCTTGACGCTCATCCATGCGCTTTGCACCGCGGTCGACGCCCCGGCGCAGGCGTTCTCCACGTTCGTGACGGGGACTGCCTGGATTCCGAGAGGCGTGAGGGCCACCTGACCCCTTATAGCGTGTTGGAAGCTATACGCCCCCCATGCGGAGTTGCTGAACCACGCAGCCTCAATATCTCTCATGTTCACGGGAACGTCCCGCATAAGGGCTTCAAACCCGTCCGCTGCCAGCTGCTTTATGCCCTTCTCGGGGTATTTGGCGAATCGCGTCATCCCGATGCCGAGCACGTAAACGTCGTCACTCATCTATTGGATCCCTTTCTCTTGTCGGTGGGCTGCATTGGGCCGTTGCAGCTCACGAGTTTGCTGATAGGGGGATAGCGGCACCACCGCAGGGTCGCGGGAAAGCCCGATGGGACTCTGCCTCACGCAAGAACAGGAAAGCTCAGCCATCTACGTACCAGCTTCCTATTAAGACTCTAGTCTGATATTGTACTATAGTATGATTGATACAGAAATTCAATACTCTATATACTTCTCGATCAAGGATATAAGGACCAGGAAAAGGCGGTGAAAGATGGCTGAGGTAGCCAGAATGACGCGGCGCGAACAGTACACGATGGAAACCCGCCAGTTGATATTCGACACTGCGATAGAGATGTTCGCAGAAGAAGGCTACGACGCAGTAACCGTCGACGACATCTGCGAGAAGACCCGGGTGGCAAAGAGCACCTTCTATAACCTCTTCAAGTCCAAGGATCAGATAATCGTCGAAGAGTTTCTCAAGGTTGACTCATACTACCAGGAAATAATTGAGCGGATTCGGAAAAAAAGGAAAGGCCATATAGAAAAACTTGTGGAATTCATGACTCTTACCCTGAAGTACATAAACGACATGGGAATCGAGATCATTAAGGTGGCGTACCACAGCCAGATCGGGCCGAGCCTCAAGGGTTCGCCGGTCGCATCCCCGCAGCGCGCCCTCTACAGAATCCTCGAGCAGGCTATCGCGGAAGCCCAGGATGCTGGTGAGGTGAGGACGGACAAGAGCGCGGCCGATATCACTCAGAACCTCGTTATGTTCACCAGGGGGGTTATCTACGACTGGTGTCTTCAAAACGGGGGGTTCGACTTGCCGGATGCTGGCAAAGAGTTCTTGGATCTCTTCATCGACGGTATACGGCGGCTTTGACCAGGAGGTCTTTCTCGGCAGATCTTCGAGAAGTTGTAAGAGCAGGGGCATCAGCAGTGTCATCCATCGACGGGCGGTAGCGACGGCGCAAGGCATGGAGACCCATGAGCTGATGGAAGTGTCGCGTAATGCCCTCTTCTCGGGCGGGTTCGAAAGCTGCCAGGACCATAGGCCCGTCCGGCGGGCCGAACCTCTTTTCCTGTGGACAGCTATCGATACTGCTTTCTTGTCAAACACAGCTCCTTAGCACCCTGTAAAGCCTCCCTGAAACCCCTTGTAGCGCCGGCCTGGTAGAAAAGGGTGTTGACCATATATTGATCGGATTCTTTGCGAATCCCACATATTCAGAAAAGAAGTACGACAAAAGAGCAATTAGGACTTGGGTTTCAGCACTTCACAGCAAAGAAACTGCATAGAAGCAAACGGATAAGAAATACGTTTCCCTTTACTAATGAGCCTTCCAACAAATCAAGCAGGCCAGGGAACCTAGCCTGACCTGCTTCTTTATTCCTGGTGGGGGAGGGAGGATTTGAACCTCCGTAGGCGGTGCCAACGGATTTACAGTCCTCGTAGTTGGTTTTTCACTGGTTTTTATCTGTTGCCGTAATTTCTGCTAGGTTGTATATATTACCAGCTCAAACTGCATGTTCTTCTCTTTCTTGTTGCATTTCGTTTCCTCTAGTCTTACATTATTGCGCCCGAGCGAGCGGTATATGAGCGGTATCAATACAAGCATATTCTGGGAGT
>CAYHAT010000342.1:0-4035 GCA_964354675.1 uncultured Actinomycetota bacterium
CCCGGTGCTGGACCTGAAGATGCGGGAGCTCGCGACCGTGGCGGTGCTCACCGCCCTGGGCAATGCCAGGCCGCAGCTCAGGCTGCATATCAATGGGGCGCTGAACGCGGGATGGACGCGCGAGGAGGTGCACGAGATCATCATGCAGCAGGCCATATACGCCGGCTTTCCAGCAGCGCTCAACGGCGTATCCCTAGCCCGGGAGGTATTCGCGGAAAGGGATAAGCAAGGTTTGAGCTGATAGCCGGCATGGGCGATCGCAAGCCGACCACAGGCGGGCGAGGGTCGTCGAGCAAGGGGGATGAGATGAATATCGCGGTGATGGGGATCGGGTCGTTGGGAACGGTGGTAGGCGCGCTTCTGACCAGGGGCGGGCTCGACGTGGTCCTGGTGGACGCCGATGATGAAAAAACCGAGGTCCTGAACGGGCAAGGTGCCCGGCTTACGGGAAACCTGGACCTCGTGCAACCTGTGCGGGCCGTCACCCCGGACGGGATGGATGGCATCTACGACCTGGTGGTATACCTGGTGAAGGCCACCTACGACGAACAGGCCCTGCCGCAGATCGTTCCACACCTCGGCAAGGACAGCGCGCTCATCACCCTGCAGAACGGGGTCCCGGAGGAGAAGGTGGCGTCTTTCATCGGGCGCGAGCGCACCATGGGTGGAGCGGTGATGTGGTCGGCCGAGCTCACGGGCCCCGGGGTTTCCCGCATGACCTCCGATCCCGGGCAAATGGGTTACGAGATCGGAGAACTGGATGGGACCATCACCGAGAGGACAAAAAAGGTGAAGGAGATCCTCGACCATGCCGGGGAGGCGGTCATCTCCGAGAACCTGGCCGGGGTGCGCTGGAGCAAGCTCCTCTTCAACGTCGGCGCCTCGGGCATCTCCACCGCGCTGGGCGCCGTGGGAGCGCAGATCATGGAGAACGACAAGGCGACCGACGCGGTCCTCTATATCATGATGGAGACCATCCTCACTGCCCGCGCACTGGGCATCAAGATGGAGCCGATACGGGGCCTGGACCCGGTCCTGCTGCTGGACCTCGCCAGGCAGGACATAGGCAACCTGAGGAACCTGCTCAGGGCGACCATGGGCGATTTCCGCGACGCCAAGGCCAGCATGCTGCAGGACCTGGAGAAGGGCCTGCCCTGCGAGGTCGAGAGCATCAACGGTTACCTCTCGGCCATGGCCGCGCAGGCCGGCGTAGCGGTCCCCGTCAACGACCAGGTCGCGCAGATCATCCGGGACATACAGGGCGGCCGCCGCGAGCTCGCGTTCTCCAACCTCGACCTCATCGAGCTGCCGCCGCTATCAGATTATTTCTGAGTCGAGCCTGAGACGTCACGTCTTTCGGCTGACGGAGGAGATATGATCTTGCAGAGAGGCCGTGCTCGAAGAGGTACACAACAAGGAGGTCGGGGCGATGATCGCTAAGAGGCTTACCGTTTCTACACTTCTCCTGCCGATTATGCTGGTTGTCGTGGCAGTTGTATTCATCCCGGGATGTGGAGATAAGGACGACACAGCCGACAAAGGGAACGAAGGAGCGGGGGAGCAGCAGGGAGGGGAGATAGCCCCGGAGCCGCTGGGAACCTGGCAGCAGATAAGCCTGGACGGCTTCGGAAAGAAGGGCAACAGCGGTGTCACCTCGATGGCCGTCTATGAAGATGACCTCTACGTGGGAGCCGAGAACGGTGAGGCTGGATGTGAGGTATGGCGCCTGGAAGATGGGAACTGGTCGCAAGTGAACGCGAGCGGTTTCGGAAGCCCCGACGATTTTATGTCCATGGGCATGGTCTCTTATAAAGGCGGTCTTTACGCCGGCACCGACAACTGGACCAGCGGGGGAGCGGTATGGCGCTATGACGGAAGCTCCTGGATCCAGGCCGGCGTTCCGGGTTTCGGCTCCGCGAAAAACGAGGCGGTGCACAGCCTGATCATACGCGGTGACGACCTCGTCGCAGGCACTACGAACACTACCGCTGGCTGTGAGATCTGGCGCTATGACGGCAATGTCTGGAGCCAGGTTGTCGGCGGTGGTTTCGGGGATGTGAGGAACACCTGCGCACACGGCCTGCTCTCGGAAGGCGACGATCTCTATGTGGGGGCGGATAACGAGACCACGGGCTGCGAAGCCTGGAAGTACGACGGGAACACCTGGACCCAGATAAACCCTGACGGCTTCGGCGATCGCAACAATACGGACCTGCACAGCATGGCGCTTTTTAAGGGTGAGGTCTATACAGTAACGACTAATGCCGTAACCGGCTGCGAGGTCTGGAAATACGACGGGAATAACTGGGCCCAGGTGAACGCCGACGGCTTCGGCGACCCGGGTAACGCCGAGACGTACGACCTTGCCGTGCGCGGGCCCTCACTGTTCACGGGGGTATCGAACGAGAAGACGGGATGCGAGATCTGGCGCTACGATGGTAAAAACTGGTTGCAGGTCAACACCGACGGCTTTGGCGATCCGGGAAACGTGCGATGTTTCAGTCTGATGGCAGACGGCGAACTGCTCCTGGCCGGCACCTGGAATGAGACAACCGGCTGCGAGATCTGGAGTTACGCGCTCCCGGCCGAGGAATAAACACCTTAGACCCCCGCTTACAGCGGCTGGTACCAATGGGGCTTTGCGACTGGGCTGAATCAGCGAGTGGAGTCAGGCAGGCCGGGATAAGCCGGGTACGGATGTCCTTGTACCAGGTATGCAATAAGGGGGGCCCTGGGGCGGACCCCCCCTATTGTGTGGGAGGAAACTGTCTATACAGTCCTTATTACCATGATGAGTAACCCGTCGAGCAGGTCCCTTCGATCTTGGAGTTCCAGTAGACAGCACGCTCCGCCACGATGGGTGTGGTGGAATTCACGAAGGTGGAGACGTCGAAGGTCTCTCCTACGTCCACGCCCACGGGGAGCGAGACCCTGCTGCCCGCTGCCAGCACTACGGGGTCCCTTTCCTTGGCGCCCTTCTCGGTCTGGTAGGTTATGTATATTGTAGCGGTCAGGGGTCCGGGGTTCTGCAGCAGCACCCAGGTCTCGAATCCGCCGGCCGTGCATCCCTCGGCCAGGTAGGACTTGGTCTTCGCCATCGGCTGTCCTACGGCGTTGTGCCCGCCGTTCCTGCCGTTCCAGTACACGGCCCGCTCCACGATGATGGGCTTGTCCGAAGTGACTTTGGTGGATACGTCGTTGTCGTTGGGCAGGGTCCAGGCCGCGTCCAGGGTGAGCCGGGACTTCGCGGGCAGGGACATGGCCGGGCCGGCGTGCTCGCCGCCGGCGTTGATGTAAGTGACGTTGAAGTTGGCGGCCTCGTCACCCGGGTTCTGTAACAGGATGAAGGTCTCGAAGCCCCCTCCGGTGCATCCCTCGGCCAGATACCACTGGTTCGCGCCGGAGTTTGCGCCGGGGGAGCAGTGGCCGGCCTTGCGGCCGCTCCAGTACATCGCCCGCTCGGCGATGATGGGCTTATCCGAGGTCACATTGGTGGACACGTCCCAGTTATCCTTGAGGGTCCATGACGCATCCAGGGTGAGCCGGGACTTCGCGGGCAGGGCCATGGTGGGACCGGCATGCTCGCCGCTCTTGTCCAAGTAGGTGATGTTGAAGTTAGCGGCCTCATTGCCGGGATTCTGCAGCAGGATGAAGGTCTCGAAGCCTCCCGCGGTGCAGCCCTCGGCCAGATACCACTGGTTCGCGGCCATGTTAACGCCCTGCGCGCAGTGGCCTCCGACCTTGTTGTTCCAGTACATTGCCCGCTCCACCACGATGGAGTCGCCGTGGTAGCCCTCCACGCGCGCGGAGACGTTCTTGCCGGTGCCGATCACGCCCCCCACGTTGACCGTGGCCCGGGTGCGGGCGGGCACCTGCAACTCCTGGGTCTGGGTTCCCCCACCCTCGATAAAGTAATCGATGATCACGCGGGTGTCCCAGCTGTTGGGGTTGGCGATGCAGATGTATTCCTCGAATCCGTACCCGGTGCATCCCTCCGCGAAGAACCACTCGTTGGGCACGTTATTGGCGTTGATA
>CAYHAT010000343.1:0-4014 GCA_964354675.1 uncultured Actinomycetota bacterium
AGACCCGGAGATGGAACCCCAAGATGGAGAAGTACATCTTCACCGAGCGCAACGGTATCTACATCATCGACCTGCAGCAGACCCTGTCCCTCATCGAGGCGTCATACAATTTCATCCGCGACATGGTAGGCAGAGGCGGGTCTCTGCTGTTCGTCGGGACCAAAAAGCAGGCCCAGGAGGCTGTCAAGGAGAACGCCCTGCGCTGCGGTATGCCCTATGTGACCAACCGCTGGCTGGGCGGGACCCTCACCAACTGGGCGACCATCAGCAAGCGTATCGAGAAACTCAAGGAACTTGAGGAGATGGAGGCCTCGGGCGAGATCGAAGATATGCCCAAGAAGCAGGCTACCAGGGTCCGCCACCGTTTGACCAAACTGCGCCGCAACCTCGAGGGCCTGCGTAGCATGGATAGGCTCCCCAGTGGCATCTTCATCATCGATCCTCGCAAGGAGAACATAGCCCTCATGGAGGCCCGCAAGCTGGAGATACCGGTGATAGCGGTGGTGGATACGAACTGCGACCCCGACCTGGTGGACTTTGTCATCCCGGGTAACGACGACGCCATCCGGGCCGCTAACCTCATCAGCAAGATCATCGCCAATGCCGTACTGGAGGGCTTCCAGATACGGGACGCGCTGCAGGCGATACGTCGTAAGGAAGAGGAGGCGGCGGCGCGCCATGCGGCGGCCGCGGCGGCCGCAGCCGAGAAGAGCGGAGGCAGCGCAGAAAAAGAGATAGAGGAGAAAGTGGGGGACTGAGCCCCGTGGACTTCTTTTCCCATAATCTTTCGTAAGGAGGGACCATGGAGATCAACGCAGCACAGGTCAAGGAATTGAGGGAGTCCACCGGAGCCGGCATCATGGACTGCAAGCAGGCGCTGCAGGAGGCCGGGGGCGATGTCGAAAAGGCGACGCGCGTCCTGAGGGAGAAGGGATTGGCGGGAGCACAGAAAAAGGCTGGGCGCATCGCCGCCGACGGTATGATCGACGCCTACATCCATATCAACAACCGCATCGGGGTGTTGCTGGAGGTGAACTGCGAGACAGACTTCGTAGCTCGCAACGAGAGTTTTCGCGTCATGGTGCACGATATCGCCATGCACATCGCGGCGGCCAAGCCGCTGTACGTGTCGTCCGAGGATATCCCGGAAGCGGTCCTGGAGGAGGAGCGGGAGATAAACCGCAGCCGCGCCCTCCAGGAAGGCAAGCCGGAACAAGTCGTGGACAAGATCGTTGAAGGGCGCCTTAAGAAGTTCTACGAGGAGATATGCCTGCTCGATCAGCCTTTCGTCAAGGACCCCGAGATGACCATTGCGGAACTGGTCAAGCAGACCATAGCGGCAGTAGGAGAGAACATCATTGTCAGGCGTTTCGCACGTTTCCAGGTGGGCGAGGCCATAGAGGAATAGAAACCACCCGTTGCGATGGCAGGTTTTTTACGCACGGGCGGTGGTACGGAAGGTGACGGTGGGCCGGAGCTAGAATTTTTAACGAGACCGCAGCGAGTCCGAGGGGCTGGAAGGGGGAGTTGATGTGACGGAAGGAAAAGAAGCCCGGCCCCACTACAAGAGGGCGCTCATCAAACTGAGCGGCGAGGCCTTCATGGGCCGCCTCGATTACGGTATCGACCCCGAGATGGTGAATATCATCGCCGACGAACTCGCCGAGGTCAACGGACTGGGCGTGCAGTTCGCTATCGTGGTCGGTGGGGGCAACATCTTCCGCGGAGTGGCCGCGGGCGCCAGGGGTATGGACCGCGCTGCCGCCGATTACGTGGGGATGCTGGCAACGGTGATGAACTCTCTCGCACTCCAGGACGCCCTGGAGAAGAGGGGGGTGTTCACCCGCGTGCAGTCCGCCATCGAGATGCAGGCCGTTGCCGAACCATACATCAGGCGCCGCGCCATCCGCCACCTTGAGAAAGGGAGGGTAGTCATCTTCGCCGCGGGCACCGGCAATCCCTATTTCACCACCGACACCACGGCCGCCCTGCGGGCCCTGGAGATAGGAGCCGAGGCCATCCTCAAGGCCACCATGGTAAACGGCGTCTACGACTCCGACCCCATGCAGAACCCGGATGCGGTGATGTACAACTCCCTCGACTACATCGAAGTACTGCAGCAGGGCTTGCGCGTCATGGACGCCACCGCCGTCTCGCTGTGCATGGACAACGGCCTCCCCATCATCGTCTTCAACATGACCGTGCCCGGGAACATCACCAAGGTGCTCTTCGGGGAGAAGATAGGGACCATAGTCGCCTCTGACCAAGGGGAAGGGAGGTAGGCTGGTGTTAGAAGACGTTTTGCAGGAAGCGGAGCGGCGCATGAAGAAGACGGTGGAGCACGTGCGGGACGATTTCGCGTCTATCCGGACCGGAAGGGCAAGCGCCTCCCTGCTGAACCGGGTGATGGTGAGCTACTATGGGACCCCCACGCCGCTCAGCCAGATCGCGTCCATCGCCGTCCCGGAGCCCACGCTGCTGGTGGTCTCCCCCTACGACAAGAGCGTAGTAGGGGACGTGGAGAAAGCCATACTCCAATCCGACCTGGGCTTGAATCCAGTGAACGACGGCAACGTCATCCGCCTGCCCATCCCCAAGCTCACCGAGGAGCGCCGCAAGGAGTTAACCCGCCTGGTGCGCTCCAAGGCGGAGGATGGCAGGGTTGCCATCCGCAATGTGCGCCGGGACGCCATAGAGGACCTGCGTGCCTTCGAGAAGGATGGCGAGATAACCAAGGACGACCTCCGGCACGGCCAGGAAGAGGCGCAGAAGCTCACCGATCGCTTCATCACCGAGACCGACGAGATGCTCAAGGTGAAGGAAAAGGAACTGATGGAGGTCTGATTTGGCGCACGAGGAAAAGAGCGTGGTCCGCGACGGTGAAGAGAGTCCCTCACTCGCATCCCGCTTTGCAGATTTCGCCGTGCGCGTGGTGAGCGCGGTCATCCTGGTATTGATCATAGTCATCCTCCTGTGGTGGGGCGACATCCCGTTCACGGTGGGGATAGCCCTCGTCGCGTTCGGGGGACTGTGGGAGCTCTACTCCACTTTTTCAAAGCACGGCTACAGGCCTGCCATGCTGCTCTCCATGGCCGTGGGCTGTGCTTTCCCGGTCATCGCGTACTTCCTGCGGGAATCCCAGGACCTGACCCCGATGGCCCTCACCCTCGCCCTCTACGTCCCCGTCCTCTTCGCATGGTGCATCTTCCGCCGGGGCTCTGAATCACCGACCACCGACATCTCGGTATCCCTGCTGGGCGTGGTAATGGTCGGTTTCTGCCTCGCCCATTTCGTCCTCATGCTCGGCCTGGACGTGGAGATCCCGTGGACGGTGCCCTTCACGATCATCGTCATGGTGTGGGCTTCCGACGCCGTGGCCTACCTGGTGGGCTCGGCCATCGGGCGGCACAAGATGGCGCCACGCATCAGCCCCGGCAAGAGTTGGGAGGGATTCCTGGCGGGAACGGCGGCGGTCTTCATTGCCGCCTACATCCTCTACCTCACTGTGAGCCGCGCTTGGCTCAGCCTGGGCGTCGCCATGGAACTGGCGGTAATAGTATGTATCTTCGCTCCCCTCGGCGACCTCTCCGAGTCCACGGTAAAGAGGGAGCTGGGCATAAAGGACATGAGCTCGCTCATCCCCGGACACGGTGGCATCATGGACCGCTTCGATAGCATGTTCTTCACCGCCGCCGTCTGTTATTACTTCCTGCGCTACTTCGTCTTCAAGATCTAGTGCACCAGGGCTTGCGCGAAATAGTGAGAAGGAGACCCGCGGTGTTTCCGGATTCCCTCGCACCTACAGGTTCTCGTAGATGGTGTGTTCCTCGCTGAAGAAGATGCAGGAGTCGGCGAAATCGATGAATTTGGCCTCGTCCTCGCGCAGGGCGGCATCGGCATCCATGCCTTCCGGGCTGCTGTAGGCGTCGATGAAGACATCCATGTTTTCCCACCACAACTCGGCAAGGCCGTCGTAGTGATCCTTCAGCCCACGCGTCGCCTTGATTATCTCGT
>CAYHAT010000344.1:0-3983 GCA_964354675.1 uncultured Actinomycetota bacterium
TGCGCATCCCGTTGGTACGCGAGAACGGCCGCTGGTACATAGACCTCCTCGACCTTTGAGCGGGAAACCGCAGGCGATCGAATGCGATCGTATGCGTGGATCGGGATACCAGGACCGCCTCAGAGGCCCAACTCCTTGAGGCAGGCCAGGGCTTCTTCGTCCTTGATCAGAGGGGAGCAATCCTCCAGGAGATAAGCTCCTTCTATCAGCCCCGCGGCAAAGGCCATGCAGCTCTGCAATCCACATTCACCGCAATTGGTACGGGGAAGCAGCTTGAGGATATCCAGCAGGCGGGGCGGCGTTCTCCTGCTGTGATCAGGGATTATCTCGTGCGTACTCCCCCATATGCGGTTGATCTCCGCCACCGCTTTTTCCACCAGTTCCATGGCTTGCTCGCGGTCGAGGATAAGGCTCACCGCCAGTTCGTATGGGCGCAGGGCGTACTTCCTGCCGCCCTCTTTCCAGATGATGTAACGGTTATCCTTATCGTACATAGGCCGGTCGAGGGAGGCATTCAGGTAAGGCATGACCTCCGAAGTGTCCCGAAAGAGGCGCGCTTTCGCTGACCAGACGGAAGCTCCTCTATGGCAAGCCGGATTGCAGAGCTCGATATCATACTCCTCTATCAAAGCCTGGTCTTGCATCGAACCCACCTCGCTTATACGATCAGGCGGAAGCTGTAGGTGCGTTTGCCTTTCACCGCCAACTCGAAAAGACTCCCACCGGCAACCCCGCTCACTATACTCTTCTCCTGCATGTGATGATCGCTGAAGGAGAGTATGCCGTCCGGCTTCAAGACGCGGTGCAGCTCCCGCAGCACATCCTCCCGTTTGTCTAACATATGGAAGATATCGTAGAGCAGGGCCACATCGATGCTGTTGTCAGGCAGGCCGGTAGCGCAATCGGAGAGGATGGTCCGGATATTTGCATGGCCGTTTTTGGCGGCCTTTTCCTCGGCCATTTTTATGGCCAGGGGATGGATATCCAGGGAATATATCCCGCCGGAATCGCCTACCGCCTTAGCCGCCAGGTTCGAGTAGGAGCCGGTTCCGCATCCATAGTCGAGTACCTGGAAGCCCCGCTCTATCCCGGCCTCCTCCAGGATATCTTCGCGTGGCCTCAGCCTGTCCCGAGCATAGAACAGGACGGCCATCCCCCTGAATTGCAGGTTGCTCATCTTTTTCTCCATACCAACCTCCCATATGCGACACTGCAGTCCGTTCTTGGCGGGCTATGATCGATGGCCCGCGTCTTTTATCCAGCACTTACCCGGTGAGCCGGCGGCCTGTGCCCGGCCTTGACATACACGACGCGCGGCACACGCTATTTCAACTCCTCGTATTTATCATGGAACCATGCGATGATCTCTCCCGCTTTCTCAACAAATGAGGCGAAGAAGGCCAGGGACTCGTCTCCCGCGTCCGTTATGCGATAGACCTTGCGGTCCGGCCCTCTCTCTCCTCGCTCGCGTTCCGAAACCACCAAGTCGATCTCCTCGAACCAACGCAGGGTCTTATAGATGGGGGAGGGGTCCATGTCCGGGCTGACCACTCCGAGTTGCGATAATTTCTTCAAGAGCGAATACCCGTGTGTTGGTTCCTCCTTCAGCAGAAGCAGGATAGAGGGGATGAAAAGGGGTGGGATCATTATCCCCTTGGTTGCCCTGGGATCTACATGGGAAAACCTCCGCAGGGCATGACCGCTTTTCCTCCGGGGTCCATTGCCGGCGTCCTTGTTTGCCGTCAATTTTCTGCGGCCTCCTTAAATAATGTTATACAAACAATAATGATTATAAAACTATATTGTCTATAAATCAATAAAATGCCCGCAAAGGTCTCACAACCCGGATTTGGATTTGATCTGCATGTCCAGAGACGCCGTTGTCACCGTGGATCAGGGTCGAGGGCATCGGCTGCCGTCCGCAGGCCGCACTTCAGTAATTGAGGGCGCGGAAGACGAGCAATCCCAGATTCTCCGTGACCTTCTCGCTCTCCCCAGCGATGAAGCCGGCCTGGCGGCCGTAAGTGGTGAACCCCACCAGGGTTACCAGTATCTGGGATGCGATGCGCGCGTCGATGCCCTCGCACTTGCCGTTATCCTTCATCTGCTGGATCTTGCTCTCGAGGATATCCGAGAAGGAGCTGTGAAAGTCGTTGAAGACGCCACTGAAGACCACGCTCTCCAGAGCCGCCTCGATATAGACATTGTTCAGGTCGCTGTGGCGTTCGAAGATGTCGCTGATGCCGCGCAGGAGGATGTGTATCGCGTCGTAATCGTCGAAGGCTATGCGCTCCATGAGAACGCGTGAGGAGTCGCCCAGGCGGTCCAGCTCTCGGATGAACTCGCTCAGGATGGCCATGAGCACTTCGTCCTTGCTCCGGAAGTAATCGTAGAAAGTGCCGTGCCCGCATCCCGCCCTCTCGATGATGTCCACGACCT
Organism: uncultured Actinomycetota bacterium; assembly: GCA_964354675.1. Lineage (GTDB taxonomy): Bacteria > Actinomycetota > Geothermincolia > Geothermincolales > RBG-13-55-18 > SURF-21. The sequence continues at coordinate 2,440 of CAYHAT010000344.1, forward strand.
TGGTGCCGTGATAGCCCTTATCCACGAACACCTCGTGGGCGGCATCCGTCAGCTTTCCCCGCGTGATGTCGGATTTGCTGCGCTTGGTCATCCGTTACGATCCCTTCCGCCTGTTGAACGGGGCCAGGAGCTGGTTCCCTCATCCGACTTGATGTCGGTTCCCAATATAGCACATAGCGTCTGATGCGTAGGCGCTTGCGGCGGTGAGATTGACATGTCGAGGGGGCGATGCAAGTATGTTTTCAGAAAAAACCGGCACAAATGTTCATCAGCATGGAAGGGGAATCGGATGAGGCTCATACCGGATAAGTTCAACCTGGCGTTGCAGAAGGACCTAACCCTGGGTAATTTCCACCAACGCATGGCGGAGTTGAGGGGGGACAGGCTGTTCAGCACCCTGCACGAGCCGCTGCATTACCGGGACTTCTCGCAGCGCGAGTTCACCTACAACGATGCCGCTCGCTTCGTGGAGAAGGTGTCCTCCGCCCTGCGCGACCTGGGTGTACGGCCGGGGGAGCGGGTGGGGATATCGACCTCCAACAACGCAGACCTGCCGCTGTCCATCTTCGCCATCGCCCGCGCGGGCGCCGTCGCCGTGCCCATGAACTACATGCTCAAAGCACGGGAGATGCGCTTCATCCTCGAGAACTGCGGGGCCGAGACCATCATCGTGGACAAGGAGGTCTTCGACGGCAACATCGGGAGCAAGGACGAACTGCCGGGCATCAGCCGCTGGATCATGGCCGGTCCGCGGGAGGAATGCGGCGAGGGCTTTCTCTCCCTGGACGAGGCCATGAGCGCGGCGGAGGCCTGGGGCGGGGAAAAGCTGGACCCGGACGCGCAGGTGGCCATCTTCTACACCTCGGGCACCACCGGATTCCCCAAGGGCGCGGTGATGACCTCGCGCAGCCTGCTCACCGCGCAGAAGATAGCGGCATGCCTGCTCCCGGTGGGGCAGCGCACCTCCGGGGTCTTCTGCCTCCCCGCGGCACACGTCATGGGCTTCGGCTGCTATATCATGGGCGCCTGCGTAGGCCTGCGGGCTTACTACATGCGCCACTTCGCGCCCCGGGGCGTCCTCGAGGCCATGGAGAGGGAAAAGGCCGGGCTCTTCGTGGGTGTGCCCGCCATGTACGCCATGATGTTGGCGGAGGGGATAGACAAGTACGACCTGTCGAACATGAAGATGCTGGGCAGCGCGGCCGACGCCATGCCCGAGGAACACGTCAACGCCTTCCGCGCCAAGGGAGCCCTATTCCAGTTGGGCCCCTTCCGCCCCAAGGCCTTCTTTACCGAGGTCTACGGCATGGTGGAGCTGGCGGGTGTGGCGACCATGAAAGTGGCCATCATGGGGCTGAGCTATCCCCGGGGATGCGTGGGGTGGCCGGTATGGCCGGTGCGCGTGCGTATCATCGACGAGGACGGCAAGAACCTCCCGGCGGGCGAGGTGGGCGAGGTGGCCGTTACCGGTCCAGGCGTCACCTCGGGGTACTGGAACAACCCGGAGGCCACGTCCGAGCTCATCGTGGACGGCTGGCTGCGCA
>CAYHAT010000345.1:0-3911 GCA_964354675.1 uncultured Actinomycetota bacterium
TCGCCACCATAGGGCTGGCTCTGCTCTCACTGCAGCCGGGTCTCAAGGTCAATTCGGGCGACATCCTCGTTCTGGCCTGCGCCTTCACCTACTCGCTGCACATCATCTATATGGACCGCTTCGTACGGCGCTACGACCTGTTGCTGCTCACCCTGCTGCAGATGGGGGTGGTGGCAATACTCCAGACCGCCTCCGCCTTCATCTTCGAGGATTTCGTATTCCCCACCGACGGATTCGTCTGGCTCACCATCATCGTATGCGGCGTCTTCGCATCCGCCCTGGCGTTTTTCGTGCAGGCCTGGGCGCAGCGGGAGATATCCCCCGTGCGCACCTCGGTGGTGCTGATCATGGAGCCGGTGTTCTCGGTGTTCTTCGGGATCATCCTGCTGGGCGAGACACTCACCTGGAGGGGCTGGCTGGGGTGCGCTCTCATGCTGACAGGTATGCTTATAACCGAGCTGAAACCGGAAAGCAGGAATAAGAGAGTGACGGGCTCGGAGGATGAAAAAGCAGCCGCTATCGCATCAGGGCTTGATTAATCCTCTTCCTGCAAGGTGCTGCCGGTTATCAACATCTTTGTATCAACCTTTGTCCGGATTTCCTTCTTGGTTCGTAATCCGGGTTCTTTGAGTATCGGTTCTTCTGCGTCTATCAAAGGTGGGAGAGGATCTTGGAGAAGAAGTCGATGGCCCGGGGGCTCTTCGGATTGGTAAAGATATCTTCCGGAGGACCTTCCTCGACGATGATGCCGTCGTCCATGAAGATGAGGCGGTCGCCCACCTCCTTGGCGAAGCCCATCTCGTGGGTGACCACCAGCATGGTCATCCCCTCGCGGGCCAGGTCCTGCATGACGTCCAGCACTTCCTTTACGAGTTCAGGGTCGAGGGCAGAGGTGACCTCGTCGAAGAGCATGAGATCGGGGTCCATGGCCAGAGCGCGGGCGATGGCCACCCTCTGCTGCTGCCCCCCGGAGAGGTGCGCCGGATAGGCGTCGGCCTTATCCTTCAAGCCCACTCTTTCCAGCAAGCGCAGGGCTTTCTCCTCCGCCTCCCCAGAGGCGGATCTCCTCACCTTGAGGGGCGCCAGGGTCACGTTGCGTAAAGTAGTGAGGTGCGGGAAGAGGTTGAAGCTCTGGAAGACGATGCCCACCTTCTGGCGTATGGTGTTGATGTCCGCCTTGTGGTCGGTAATGTCCACGCCTTCGATGAATATGTGCCCGCTGGTGGCATGTTCGAGGCCATTCACACAACGCAGCATGGTGCTCTTGCCGGAGCCGCTGGGACCCACGATCACCAGGACTTCGGAGGGCTTGACCTTGAGGTTGACGCCTTTGAGGACCTCGTTATCACCGAACCTCTTGCGGAGCTCGACGATCTCGACCATGCAATCGTTGTTCAAGTCTCTCTCCCGGCATTCGACGCCTGCGCCGCAAACACTATACTAACCCATTCTCCGCCGTCGATGGGCGGCGGCTCCCCTGCGGCCGCGTGTATATCCGACCTCATCACCTGTTGCACCTTGACCTAATCTTTCAGTGACAAACGGGTGGTCATGTACTGCACCAGGCGCATAAGCGGGATGGTGACGATCAGGTAGCAGATCGCCGCCCACACGAGCGGGGTGACGTTAGCGTATCTTCCCATCATCTCTTTGCCACGGAAGAAGACCTCGGCGAGACCGATGACGGCAACCAGAGCGGTGTCCTTGACCAGGGCGATGAACTCGTTGGAGAGCGGGGGGATGACGTTCTTGATCGCCTGGGGCAGGATGACGTAACGCATGGCCTTGAGGTACCCCATACCCAGGGAGCGCGCCGCCTCCATCTGTCCTTTGTGGATGGATTCGATCCCGGCACGGAAGATCTCCGCCTCGTAAGCGGCGTAGCATATGGTGAGCGCCATTACCCCGGCCATGAAACGGCTCAGGTTGAGGCCGAGATAGCCCAGGCCGAAGTAGATGATCACCACCTGCAGGATCAAGGGCATGCCCCGGATGACATCGATATATACGGCGGCGATGACACGGAAGGCCTTGATGCGGGATATCCTGACCAGGGAGACCGCCAGCCCCAGGATGAGGATACAGATCTCGGAGACCACGGCCAGCTCGATGGTGATGACCAATCCTCGCATCACGTAGGCCCATGTCCTGGTGAATACGTCCCAGTTCAAGAACTCTTTCAGGAACTTGTCTATAGCCGGCAGGTGGATCAATAAGAAAACCACGAGGCCCAGGATCAACGAGGCGCAACCGTAGCCCAGTGCCAGCAAGACCCTTCTTCTCTGTTGAGAACGGAGCAGCCTGACGACCAGGATGCAGATCACGGATATGAGGGCAAGCACGATGGCCAGCCATAACCACACCAGGACGGAGGGAACGGATTTCATGATCAATCTCCCGTTAAAGAATCCTGCGACGAACGTCTATCTGGAATCGAACCGAGGATAAAAGGACGGCTATTACTATGATAAACAGACAAGCGCGGGATACACGGACCGGCAAAGCGGCCCGTGCCTGCGATCTGTTGCTTCCACCCCCCGGAAAAACATGGGGCCTGCACCTTCGTTAACGTGCAGGCCCTGTTATCATCTCACATGGCGGCGGTTGAGGTCTCTTGCTCTACTCCTCGCCGAACCACTTATCGAATACCTCGTTGTAGGTCCCATCCGCATCCATGTCGGCGAGGGCCTGATTGATGGCCTCGAGCAGCTGGTCGTTCCCCTTCTTGACGCCTATGCCGTACTGCTCATCCGTGGTGACGGTGGTCACGACCTCGGTCTGGCCGCGGATCTTGCTCAGATACGCGTTGACCGGGTAGTCGTTCATGATGGCGTCGATCCGACCCAGTTCCAGTTCCTGGAAAGCCAGGAGGATGGTCTCGTACTTGCGGATCTCCTTGATGCCCGCGATCTCTTCCGCGGTGAACTGGCCGGTGGTGTCCACCTGGACCCCGACCACCTTGCCGACCAGGTCCTCCTCGCTCACGATATCCGTGGTCCCCTTCTTCACCGCGATCGACTGGTTGGAGTCGATGTAGGGATCGCTGAAGTCGATCTCCGCCAGTCTTTCATCGGTGATGGTCATGGCGGACATAAGGATGTCGTACTTGTCGGTCTTCAAGCCGGGGATGATGCCCTCCCAGGCGGTTGTGACCACCTCGAGCTCCAGGCCCAGGCGGTCGGCGAGCTCCATGGCGATGTCCACATCGAAGCCCTCCGGATCGCCGTTATCCCCGATGCTCTCGAACGGCGGGTAGGTGGTGTCGCTCCCCATGAGGAGCTTGCCCTCCTCCAGAGTAGTGACCGTGGGCGTCTCCTGCTGGCTGGTGTCATCGCTTGTTCCGCAGCCGGCCAGAAGAACCGTCGTGACCAGGGAAACGGCTAACAGGAGCGCAAGCACGGCAAATAGTCTCTTGCTTCTCATTTTCCCTCCTTTAAACCCATGAGACTCGGCAACGTTGAAGATTATATATTCAATCCATGGCGAAAACAAACCAAGCGGGTGTTCTGGCCGTTACATCCAGTCGCCCGAGGACCCTTACCTGATACCCATCACACCCACGGCGCGGAGCGGCGTTTTCAAGCCTATGACCGCGTTTACCGCTTTCTCATCGATGCCTCGCAAGCTCACATCCACCGCCAGATCCATGGAGGAGGCCACGAGGGACATCTGGGATAAGGCGATGGGGAGGTCGATCATCCAGAACGGTTTCTCCATCTTCTCGTAGAGAAATCCTATTGCGGTGTCTCCGGCCCCCACTACGGCGATCTTCCAGGCACTCTCCGTCCCGCAGGCCCGCGCCAACTCGCGGAGCGCATCCCCGTCCGATACCACCACGAAATGCCATTTCTGGGAGTTGCCGGCGCTGGGCGCTATGCGGGCGGCCTCGAGGCACGCGTCAACGACCAGCG
>CAYHAT010000346.1:0-3910 GCA_964354675.1 uncultured Actinomycetota bacterium
AGGCCCGCTTCCCCAACATCCTGGAGCTGGGCGAGATAGGCCTCGAGGGCGACAAGTTCGTCCTGTCCTTCAACGGCAGCAAGGAGGAGGTCGCAAAGGAGGAACTGGTGGCGGATAAATGCCTGCGCTGCCGTTACCCCACCCCCCTCGTCTACGACCAGCTCCTGGACGCCGAGGTGGAGCGTTTTGCCGACGACGATTACGCGGACATCGAGGAACTGGGAAAGCGTTCCGCCGAGGATAAGTGGACTTACTGGGAGGAGAAGTTCTCCCGCTGCATCCGCTGCTATTCCTGCCGCAACGTCTGCCCCATGTGCTACTGCGAGGACTGCGTTCTGGGACGCCTGCAGCCCCAGTGGATGCGCCGCAGCGTAGATATAAGCGAGAACACGGCCTACCACATCGCGCGGGCCTACCATCTGGCCGGCCGCTGCATCCAGTGCGGCGAGTGCCAGCGGGTCTGCCCGGTGGACATCCCGCTCATGGAGCTCAACCGCAAGTTCTACAAGGACGTGGAGGAGCTCTACGATTACGAGCCGGGCACGAACGTCGAGAATCCTCCTTTGCTCTCGACGTTCAAGGTAGAAGACCGTGAAGACTTCATAATGTAAAAAGGTGGGTGCCATGGCAGTAAAGAGATTAAGCAAGGAAAAAGTCGCAGATGCTCTTGGGGAGCTCTCCAAGTTCCGCCTCATCGCGCCCGCCAAGTCGGATGATGTGGTGGTCTTCAAGCAGATATCCGATCCCGCGGAGGCCTGCCTGGACTACGGGAACTCCACCGTTCCGCCCAAGAAGTTCGCCTTCCCGCAGACGGAGACGCTGTTCCGTTTCGTTACGGGAAGCCCCGAGCTCGAGGAGAAGAACGTGGAGGAGGAGGGGACCACGATCATCTTCGGCCTGCGGCCCTGCGATGCCAGGGCGATGGCCATCGTGGACAAGCTCTTCGCCTGGGACTTCGACGACCCCTATTACCTCAAGCGCCGCGAGCTCACCACCCTGGTGGGGATGGCCTGCGTGGAGCCCCCCTCGGTGAACTGCTTCTGCACCTCGCTGGGCGGCAGCCCCTTTGGCACGGAGGGATTGGACCTGCTGCTCACGGATATGGTCGATCACTACCTGGTGCAGGCCCTGACCGACAAGGGCAAGAAGCTGGAGGAGACACTGTCCTCGCAGCTCGAGGGTGCCGCTGCGGACGATGAGAAGAAGGCGAAGGAGATGGCCGCAGAAGCGGAAGGCAAGATACGCCGCTCCATCGCAACCGGGGGCATCCCGGAGAAGCTGCCCGGGCTGTGGGAGAACGAGCTCTGGAAGAAAATCAGCGCGGCCTGCCTGGGCTGCGGCATCTGCACCTTCCTCTGCCCCACCTGCCACTGTTTCGACATCCAGGACGAGGTGGAGGAACTGGGCGAAGGGCGGCGCTGCCGCATGTGGGATTCCTGCATGTTCGAGGAGTACACCGTACACGCCTCCGGGCATAACCCGCGGCCGACGCGCAAAGAGAGGACGCGCAACCGCATCAACCACAAATACTCCTACTATCCAGACAAGTTCGACGTCATCGCCTGCGTGGGATGCGGGCGCTGCATCAACCTCTGCCCGGTGAACATCGACATCCTGGATATCCTCGATCAGGTGGTGGATGCCTCATGAAGAACCCATACATTCCCTATCAGGTAAACATCATCGATGCCTGGTTTGAAGCGCCGGGGGAACGCTGCATCAAGACCTTCAAGGTCACCTTCACCGACGAGAAGGTGTGGGAAACCTGGAGCCACCTGCCGGGACAGTGCGCCATGGTGGGCATCCCCGGCGTGGGCGAGTCCATGTTCTGCATCTCCTCCTCACCGACGGAGAAGGGCTACCTGCGCTTCAGCATCATGAAGGCTGGAATGAACACCTCCGCCCTGCACGAGTTGGAGGCCGGCGATTCCCTCTTCATCCGAGGTCCCCTGGGGAACAGCTTCCCGGTGGAGGAGTGGAAGGGAAAGAACGTGGTGACCATCGGGGGCGGCATCGGGCAGGCCCCCCTGCGTCCCGTCATCCAGTGGATCCGGGACAACCGATCCGACTACGGGGAGCTGGAACTGGTCTACGGCGCCCGCACCTCCGAGGACCACTGTTTCAAGGCGGAGTTCGAGGAGATCGGCCAGAGCGGGGACTGCGAGTGCCACCTCTCTATCGACGTGGAGGAGGAGAAATGGCCACATTTCGTGGGCTTCGTCCCCTCCCTCCTGATGGAGGTGGCGCCGAAACCTGATAACACCATCGCGGTCACCTGCGGGCCGCCGGTGATGATCAACTTCGTGCTGCAGAACCTGGAGAAGCTGGGCTTCACCCCGGAGCAGGTCTACACCACCCTGGAGAACCGCATGAAGTGCGGTATCGGGAAGTGCGGCCGCTGTAACGTGGGCCATCTCTACGTGTGCAAGGACGGGCCGGTGTTCTCCTACGCGCAGCTCAAGGAGATACCGGAGGCGTTCGCCTGATAGACGAGGCCACTCGAAAGGGTGGAGCATCGCTCCACCCTTTCTTTAAACCTGATGGTGTGGGCGTATCTTTGCAGCGGTCCAATTCGCAGGACCGCCGGTATCCGATGCCGGGCCCCGGGAACGTGGGACGATCTGAAAGCGGACGCGATGGGAAGACGTCCGGAAACGGCATCCGACTCATGGCCGTATTGTCACAGATCATTTTTTTTCGACCCGAGGTGTGATAAAAGGGATCTAAGAAAGTTTTACGTTGCGAGTAAAGCGTTTACGGCTGGAAATGCCCGGGAAGGATATTGCGATATAGGCAGGGAAATATCCGGCAAAGAAAGGAATGAAGTTGGTATTCAGGATGCAGACGTGGCGGGTGCTCCGCCATATGTTGCTCGCCTTAGCGGTCATCGTAGCAATCGTAGTGATCGTGATAGGCCTTGCTTTTATCAGCCTGGACATCGCCTACGCCAACCATGTCTTCAAGGGCGTCTCGGTTGAAGGCGTGTATATCGGCAGCATGAGCCGCGACGAGGCCATAGAAGCGCTCCGTGCAAAGCTGGACTTGGCGACCCTCAACAGCGACCTGGTGCTGGCCTTCGATGGTTATACCTGGCCCCTCCCACTCTATGAGTTAGACGCCTACGTGGATGTCGAGGCAACCGTGGACAAGGCTTTGAGCGCGGGACGCGACATCCCCTTCTATGAGCGCTGGGTCAATCGCGCCGTATTCCAGGGGCTCGACCGCGACGTCGACCTGGTCATCCATTACGACCACCGTAAACTAGAGTCCTTCATATCTACCCTGGAATCGACCATAAACCGGCCACCGGTCAACGCCGAGATCCGCCTGGATGGCCGCAAGCTCGTCTATCAGAGGTCGCAGGAGGGTTGGGGGTTGGATAGTGATGTGGCGCTGGAGAGCATCATCTCCACCCTGTCTTCGGAGGAGCGCACGGCCGAGCTGCAGATAGGTGTCACTCCCCCCGAGGTATCCGACGAGCAGGTCGGAAAGGTGATCACCGTGGATAAGACCAATCACCTCCTCATCCTGTATAACAACATGGAGATCGAGAAGCAGTACCCGGTAGCGGTGGGCATGGCCGCGTGGCCGACCCCCAGCGGCACTTTCAAGGTGTTGGGGAAGGAGAAGAATCCCACCTGGGTAAATCCCGGTACCTCATGGGCGGCGACCATGCCGCCGTATATCCCGGCGGGCCCCGGCAATCCCCTGGGAACCCGGGCTATTCAGACCAGCGCCTCCGGGGTCTTCATCCACGGCACTTACAGCTCTTGGTCCATCGGACAATCCGTATCCCACGGATGCATACGTATGCTTATCAAGGATTCCGAGGATATCTTCGAGAGGGTCCCGGTGGGGATCCCGGTGCTCATCTTCTAGATCTCGGATAACCGACGTCTGAGCCCTGACC
>CAYHAT010000347.1:0-3907 GCA_964354675.1 uncultured Actinomycetota bacterium
GTGTCTTTGCTATTCTAGCCAGCAGAGCAAGGGGGGCCGTATCTTCAACCTCTGGTTCGAACAGGCCCAGGGGTCAGGCCCGGCTTCCGGCCTGGGGCATCATCCACACATTTGCCTATGGCGTTTCGAGCGCGTTGAGATCGCCACGTCGCCTGCGGCTCCTCGCGATGACAGGAGGCCCAGGGGTCAGCCCTCGCCTTGTGCCTGGCATTATTGCTTGCATGCATCTATTAAATAATATAATATAATTAATATATATAAGATTACCAACTTTAAATAGGGAAGAATCATGGTGCTGGATGGGGTCGTATACTCGATGCTTGAGCCTTGTAATAGATTGTAATACACTTGGTTGTAGAGGAGTAACAGGATGAGAGAGACGGTGACTATCAGCCTGCCCGCCTGGTTGAAGAAGAAGCTGGATCAGGCGACGAAACGCGAGCACGTCAACAGGAGCGATATCGTAAGAGAAGCGCTGCGCCAGTATTTCGCCCTGCAGGACTTCCGGCGTATACGTGAAAAAGCCATCCCCGAGGCCGAAGCCAGGGGCATATTCACCGACGAGGACGTGTTCAGGGAAGTGTCTTGAGGGTCTTCTTCGATTCAAACGTCCTTATCTCCGCATTTATCGCGCACGGCGCATCCTGCGAGGTGTTCGAATATTGTCTCGCCTCGCAGCGGGTTTTCATAACACCCTTCGTCCTCGAGGAGGTAGAGGAAGCGCTGACCCGGAAGATACGGCTTTCCCCCGCGAGGGTCAGGGATATAATCAATTATTTTAGGGGGCGCCTTGAGCTGATCGAGGCCGGTCCCTTTGGCGAATCCGTCTGCAGGGACCCCGATGATGACTTCATCCTTTCCGGCGCCATTGCCGCTGCCGCCGATTGCCTTATTACGGGCGACGGTGACCTGCTGATACTGGGAGATTACAAGGGCATACGCATCATGAAGCCCGGCGATTTCTGGCGCTTCGAGAGATCATCTTAATAGGGTCGTATCTTCGTTCTTCGGTTGGTGCTCGTTGAGGTTGCCGCGCTGCGCGACGACGAGGAGAGGGTGGGGGCGCTGTTGTCGTCCCTGGTGCCCACTTACGAGGCTGTGGTGCCGGGGAAGAGGTTCTCGGAAGAGGGCAGGGGGCATGCCGCCAACGCTACGCGCGTTGAAGGACGAAGGCGATTACCACGTCGCCGAAGACGGCTCCTCGCAATGACACCGCATACGCTGGGGGATTATCGAGTTTTAGGTGTCAGGTCTTGGCATTTCACGCCTGCGGCGCAAAACGCAAGACGCTGACCCCTACACCTGTGAGACCACCAACATCTGACCGATAGCACTGATCATTTGTTGCATCACTGTCCAGGAATTTGAGAGCACGCCTAGAGAACTTACTGCCATAATCTAGTGACCACAGGAGGGGTGGCAACTGGAGTTCTATTTCTTCATCAAGAACTTTCGTACGCTTTCAAGAAATCATCCCTTGAGATTCCCGACTGAGAGCAAATAGTCCTCAGTGTAGATGCCTTGATTCGCGAATGATTAGGCAAAGTCAAAGGAGTCTTCGTCCCATCTGGATTAACCCTTAGCATAGAGACATGTTCTTTCTCGCGGATAATAGAAAAACCAAGCTCCCCCAAAGCCTTGATTACCCTACGCTTTGGAGCGTCTGTTGGGAACTTATCCATCCAGCTCAGACCGCGGTTTCAGCCACAAATGCTTCCAAAACGGGGGGGTCGACTTCAAGCACTCCTTCACCGAAAGTCTCTATATGGAATTTTATTGCGGCCTTCACGTCAGAGAGGGCTTCTTCGTACGAGTCACCTTGGCCAACCACAACTCCTTCTATCCCTAGTGGGTACGCAATATAACCGTCCGGATGCTTCTCTACTATGATCTTGAGCGGCTTCATTATGTTTACCTCCTTAAACCTATCCTACCCCAATATTAGGTTATGGTAGTGACGTTTTCAACGCGCCAAGCAAGAGGCTGTAGATTATGATTAAGCGACGACTTCTCTCTTCTGGAATAGAGATACCCAGGGGCTGGTTTACTCCTTATTGATCTAACCATGATTCAACCAATTCCGTTACGATAGTAGGCTGGGAAAGAACCTCATTTTCAGGCTTCTAAATGGAAGACCACAGGATAAGGCCGTCAATAGCATGGCTCGGGTTTTCCATATAGGGGCAAGGAGCCCTCGTTCCGCAAGTTTAATCTCCGGTTCGTGCCCAGTGATCGAAGAAGGTCCTTATTACGGTCTTCATCCAGTCCTTATCGCGCAAGAAGAAAGCATGTCCGCCTGGCTTGAGCTCGATACGTACCAGCGGGTTGCCTTGCGCAGCATCCTGCAGTCGGCGCGCCATCGATGCCGGCACCAAGGGGTCGCCCTCACCATGGAAGGCCAGAGTAGGCACGTTGGCGTCCCGTATATGTCTTCCCGGGCTGCCCGACTCGGACATCTCCTTCCAGCTTATGCCCTCTATCCGCTCGGATCTTTTCATCAGCCCTACAGGTGTGACATATCGGCCCTTCCCCTTGATAAAAAACATGGGCATGTAGATGCCGTAGCGGAGCATTGGCAGGAGATTATTGACGTTGGTGAGATCGCTCGCGAACTCCGCCCATTCAGCGAAGTTATAGACGGCTCCGCAGAAGCCCATGGCTCCGCCGGTTATATGTTGTTTTTCCGACGGGAAGGATACGGCGCGCAGCACCGACATGCAGCCATAACTGTAGCCGAGCACCCCGACGCGGGATACCTCCGGGAGCCCGCCCAGGTACCGGGCCGCAGCCTGGATGTCCTCCGCCTCTTTCCAGCATCCGGTGGGCAGGGCCGCCGAATAGCGCTGGCTCTCTCCCCACCCCCGCATATCGAATACCATCACATTGTAGCCCCACTTCTCATGGAAGAGGCGCAATAACATGGCGTAGAAATCGCAGAATTTGGCCTGGAGGAAGCCGTGGACCAGCACCACCCCGGGACGGACCTCGTCATCCTTGAGCGCGATGATGGCGGGTAGGGGAGCGCCGTCACTCGCCTCCAGCACCAACTCGCGGCAGTAGGGCGGATAGGGGTTTCCCCTTACGGTCAGGGATGGCATAGCATAAAGGAGCATCTTATGAGAGCCCATGTAAAATAGATGCTCTTCGAAGAAGTCGCCGATTCTAGCGAGGGGATAGCGGGGGCGGAACTCCACCTGCTCGATTGCCTCGATGACCTCTTCCATGGCGTGAGAGCGGTTCGAGCTTTTTCCCATCGCCATGCTCCCTTCATCCCTTCCAGCTTTTTTCTATCCTGTAGTACTGGACCGTTATCTTCCTTTGCAGCCAGGGAGAGAAGCGTTTCAGGTAGTAAGCGAACTTGCAGAAAAAGGTATGTGCCAGCAAGGCCTGGTCTTTTTTAATCGCTGCGATGACTTTAGGCACCAGTTTTTCCGGCGTGGTGAACCAGATCGGGCTCAAGAGGCGGAAGGCCCTGGCGACCTTTTTGCGGTTGTACCCCTTTAGCACGGCTTGGTCGTAGATGGGGGTCCAGGTATATCCCGGACAGACCACGGTGACTCTGATGCCATGTCCGGCCAGCTCGGCATCCAGAACCTCTGAGAGCCCCATGAGCCCGAACTTGGAAACGGAATAAGCCCCATAGCCGGGATTTCCGGCCATTCCGGCTCCGGAGGAAAAGATGACCACATGGCCCCGCGAGGCTTTCAGCGCGGGGAGAAAGGCCCGGATCATGTTGATGGGACCCATGAGGTTTACGCTCAAGATGCGCTCCCAGTCCTCCGGCGAAGTGTCTTCGAAATCCGCCATGAGGAGTATGGCGGCGCAGTTCACCAACACTTGTGGTTCTACATCCCTGGCTAGAGCTTCGACTTGGCTTCGGTCAGAGATATCCACGCGGTAGATCGCC
>CAYHAT010000348.1:0-3897 GCA_964354675.1 uncultured Actinomycetota bacterium
AGCAAGTATCTCAAGATACTCTTGAAGATCGGGTAGGTGGTGGCCTTGACCCTGAAGGAGCTGCTGCAGTCGCGGGCAGCCGGCATGGGCGACCGCCCGGCGGTGATCTACAAGGACCAGCCCATCAGCTACCGGGGGCTGGAGGCACGGGTGACCCGCTTCGCGAACGCTCTCAGGGACCTTGGGGTGGGGCGCGATGACAAGGTGGCGGTGATGCTCAACAACTGCCCCGAGTTCATCGTCACCTTTTTCGCCTGCTCCTACCTGGGAGCGGTGGCGGTCCCGGTGAACATCTTCTACAAGGAGAGGGAACTGGAGTTCCTGCTGCGCGACAGCGACGCCGTGGCGCTGGTGGCCACCCCCACTTTCGCGGAGTTCTTCACGAAGATCGAGGAAAAGCCTCCCCTCTTCAAGTGGCTCATCGTGAACGGGCCCTACCCGGAGGGCCTGCAGTTCGGGGAACTGGAAGCGAAGGGCTCCGGCGAGCCCCTGGAGGTCGAGGTGCGCGAGGACGACGTGGCGGAGATCCTCTACACCTCCGGGACCACCGGGGTCCCCAAGGGGACCATGCTCACCCAAGGCAACCTTTTCTTCCACGCCGACGCTATCATCCAGGTATTGCAGTTGAACGACGACGACCGCGCCCTCATGGTGGTACCCATGTTCCACGGCTACGGCATCACGGTCATGCTGTGCTGTTTCGTGGTAGGCACCTCCTTCGTCCTCCTCGACCCCTTCAACGCCGAGGAGGTCTTCGGGGTCATCGAGAAATATCGCGTGACTTTCCTCCCCATGGTGGTGGCCATGTACTTCATGGTCTTCCACCACCCCGAGCGAGAAAAGTACGACCTCTCGTCGCTGCGCATCGGCATCTCCGGCGCTTCCGCCATGCCCGCCCAGCTCATGCACGACGCCTCGCAGGCCCTCAACATCACCATCCTGGAGGCATGGGGCCTCACCGAGTGTTCCGCCTCCGCCACCATCCAGCGCATGAACATGCCTTACAAGGAGGGGAGCGTCGGACTCGCCCATCCCGGGGTTAAGGTGGGAGCGATGGACGACGCCGGCAAACTGCTGGGGCCGAACCAGGTGGGAGAGCTGGTCATCCAGGGACCCCTGGTGATGAAGGGCTACTACAAGAGGCCCGAGGAGACGGCGGAGGCCCTGCGCGGGGGTTGGCTGCACACCGGGGACATGGGGTACTACGACGACGAGGCGTATTTCTTCATGGTGGACCGCAAGAAGGAGATGGTGAACGTGGGGGGTGAGAAGGTCTTCCCCCGCGAGGTGGAGGAGCTGATATACACCCATCCCGCCATCGCGGAGGTGGCCCTGGTGCCCCAACCCGATGCCAAGCTGGGAGAGATACCGGTGGCGGTGGTGGCGCTCAAGCCCGGCGCTTCCCTCACCGAGGGGGAGCTGGTTGAGTTCCTCTCGGACAAGCTGGCCAGGTTCAAGGTACCCCGCCGCGTAGTGATAATGGAGAGCCTGCCGCGCAACCCCATCGGCAAGATCGTGAAGAAGGAGCTGGTGCGCATGCTCTCCGAGGATACGAGCTACTAGGGTCAGACCTCAAATGTTGCTTATTCTTATGTGCAACATTTGAGGTCTGACCCCAAAAAGTTGTGGTACATAGGAGGTGCGATGACAGGTTCGGAAACGATAGAAAGACTGGTCGATACGGTGCGGGACCCGCATACGCCGCTCAGGGCGAAGAGGGACGCGGGCGGGAAGATCGTGGGCTACTTCTGCAGTTACGTCCCGGTGGAACTCATCCACGCGGCGGGATTCACGCCCATACGTATGCTGCTGGGGCCTCCGCCAGGCGACATAGCGGGTGCCTACATGCAGCCCTTCTGTTGTTCCTTCGCCCGCAGCCTGCTGGAGGGGCTGGCCGGCGGCACCTACGATTACCTCTCCGCGGTGGTCATGCCCCACACCTGCGACACCATCCGCAACCTCTCCGACCTGGTGGAGACGGCCGCCCCCGGCATGCGCGTCATGCGCCTCATGGTCCCCACCATCACCCATACCCCCGAGGCGGTGGATTTCATGGTGGAGGAACTGGCCGCCCTCAAGAAAGGCTTGGAAGACGTGGCGGGGAGCGAGGTGAGCGATCGGGACCTGCGCGAGAGCATCGCCCTCTATAACCGCTGCCGCTCCACCCTGGCCGGCCTGCGGGAGATGAACCTGGGAAACCGCGGGCTCTATGCCGCCCACCTGGCCCTGCAGCTGACCGACCCGGAGGTATTCCTGGCCCTGGCCACCGCGCTCGCGCCCGACGAGGAAAGGGCCGGTATGAAACGCGTGGCGGTGGTGGGCGGACCGGTCCCCCAGCTCGAGGTCTTCGACCTGTTGGAGGAATACGACATGCTCGTTGCCTGGGACGACCTGTGCACCGCCTCCCGCTTCGCCGCCGGCATGGTGACCGAGAACGGCAAACCCATACGGGCCCTAGCCGAGCGCTACCTGGGCCGGCGCCCCTGCCCCACCAAGCTCGACCCCACAAACCAGCGGGAGGAGAGCCTGATGAGAGGGATAAGGGCAAGCGGCGCCACAGGCGTGGTCTTCGCGCAGCAGGCCTTCTGTGAGTTCCACTCCTTCGACTACCCGGGGCTGAAGAAACGGCTGGACGCGGAGGGCATCCCCTCGGTGCGGCTGGACCTCGAGCACCCTTTCCAGCCTACCGGACAGATGAGGACCCGCCTGCAGGCCCTCTCCGAGATGCTCTCCGAAGGGATGTGACGCGACATGGCTAGAAGGTTGAAGCTGCCCTGCGAGGAGACCATGAAAGAGGTGATGACCGCCTACTACACCGAGGCCTTCACCTCCGACAAGCCCAAGGCCTGGGTGACCTCGGGAGCCCCGGTGGAACTGCTGTTGGCCGCGGACGTGATACCCATCTTCCCCGAGAACTACGGGGCCATGATCGGGGCACGGCACATGGGAGGGGACCTCTGCTCCGCCGCGGGGGACATGGGCTTCGACGACTGCGTCTGCTCCTACGCCCGCTGCACCATCGCCTCCACCGAGCGGGGGGAAGGGCCGCTGGGCGCGCTGCCCGCGCCCGACCTTCTCCTGGCCTGCAACAACGGCTGCGGCACCATGTTCAAGTGGTACGAGGTGCTGAGCCGGCGCTTCGACGTCCCCCTGCTCTTTTTCGACACGCCCTACTGCGCCGGTGAGCCCACCCCGCAGGACCGCTCCTATCTCGTGCGCCAGCTGGAGCGCATGCTGGCCGACCTGGGCGACATCCTGGGCAGGGAGGTGGACCGCGACAGACTGTGGGAGACCCTGCAGCTCTCCAGCGACACCGCCAAGCTGTGGGCGGAGGTACAGGGCCTGCGGCGCGCCCACCCCTCCCCTCTCAATTCACCGGACATGTTCCTGCACATGGCCCTCATCGTAACCCTGCGGGGTACCGACACAGCTTACAGATATTACCAGGACATGCTCGCGCAGGTGCGCGAGAGGGTGGAGCGAGGCGAGGGCGCCGTGGAGAACGAGCGCTACCGCCTGCTCTGGGACCACATCCCCCCCTGGTACGCCCTGCGGGATTTCTTCGACTTCTGTGCCGAGCAGGGCGCCTGCTTCGCCGTGGACACCTACACCAACGTGTGGCAGGGGGAGTTCGACCTGGACCGCCCCCTGGAGAGCCTGGCGGAGTGCTACCAGATGATCATGCCCAACCTGCGCCTGCCCCTGCGGGCTTCCATGTACGTGGATTACATCCGGGACTACGATATCGACGGCTACGTCATCCACTCCAATCACTCCTGCAAGTCCTACTGCCTGGGGGAGTACGAGATCGCCCGCAGGATAACGGCGGAGACCGGGGTGCGCGGCATCATCCTGGAGGCGGACATGGTGGACCCCAAGTTCTATTCCGAGTCGCAG
>CAYHAT010000349.1:0-3877 GCA_964354675.1 uncultured Actinomycetota bacterium
GCCCCGACCTCTCCAGGACCCTCTTGGTGGCAGGGACGGGGCCGATGCCCATGATCTCCGGCTTCACCCCTGCGAAGGAGTACTGCACCAGGCGCATCATGGGCTTGAGGCCGTACTCCTTGACCGCCTTCTCCGAGGCGAGGATGGCGCCCGCGGCACCGTCGTTGAGGCCGGAGGCGTTGCCGGGGGTAACCCTGCCCTTGACCCGGAAGGGCGTACGCAGGCCCTGCATGTTCTCAACGGTGGCCTCCGGGCGGGGCTGCTCGTCCTTGTCGGCCAGTCTCCAGCCGTTGCCGGACCACACCGTCATGGGCACAATCACCTGGTCGAACTTGCCATCGTCCAGTGCTTTCTTGGCCTTCTGCTGGCAGATGACCGCGTACTCGTCGCACATCTCCTTGGTGATGTTCGGGTACATGTCATGCAGGTTCTCCGCGGTCATGCCCATGTTGAGGGCGCTCTGGTCCACCAGCTTCTCCGCCAGAAAGCGGGGGTTGGGGTCGGCGCCCTGGCCCATGGGGTGGCCGCCCATATGCTCCACGCCACCGGCGACGATGAGGTCCGCGGCTCCTACCTGGATCTCTGAAGCTCCGAAACAGATAGCGGTCAGCCCGCCGGCGCACATGCGGTCAATGGCGACTCCGGGGGTCTGGACCCCCAGGCCGGACAGGATGGCGGTGGTGCGGCCGATGGTCAGGCCTTGGTCGCCGTATTGCGTCGATGCCGCCCATACATTGTCTTCGACCTTGTCCTTGGGTACCTCGGGGTTCCGCTCCAACAGGGAGCGGATAACCTTGACCACCAGGTCGTCGGCGCGCGTCTGGGCGAAGATGCCATCGGGCCGGGCTTTGCCGAAGACGGTGCGGCAGGCGTCGATTACATAGACTTCCTGCAATTCCCTGGCCATAACTTCCCCTCCTTCCAGTTATTCGGGGCGCTTGTCAGGGGCGCCCGGGCTTCAGGGTTATAGTTCGAGCTGTATATAAAGGGGAGAGAGTCCCCGGTGTTCATCACGGGTATGGGTTCGAGGGATCCCTGGGAGAATTGCTGCGTTCATTACTGCGACCTTTTCGATTGCTTTTACTATCCACCTTTCATTATAGGTTCCTCGGATGTCCCAACGCAATACGGTGTCATTTCATACATGTCTAAAAACCGCAGCTAGATGAGCTTGCCGGGCTCGTCTCTTCCCGCCGGTGTCACCGGCCGCTAGCCAATATAATATATACCCACTTCAAGGATCATCCGAACAAGTGTTCCGGTGGCCCGGGGCAGTGCTCTTACGGCCCGGGCCTCGGGGTATGCGTTCTTCCTGCCCTGGCCGAGGGGTAAGTGTTCTTCCTGCCCGGGGCCTCCAGGTAACGGTCTCTCTCCACTCCGACATGGGCGATTGATCGAAACCCAATACTCAATCGAGCTTGCCGCGTCGGCTTCGCCTCCTCGCAATACGGCTTAGCGCTTCGCTTTAAGCCTAGCTCCGACCGACCTGGTAGTTCCCCGGGCTAGTTGGCTTATATAGAGGCGACACCCGGGCGTTTTCCTACGTGACTTACATTTTCATATGCACGCCTCTTGCCTAAGCATGCGCGCGAGCTCCGACCGACCCCATCGTTCCAGGGCAGGGTTTTCTATATAGGCGACGCCTGGACGCCTGCTTTCATGCCCCGCATTTTTACGCACGGACGGGGTTATCATAGGGGTATGAGTATCATCCTGCGCGAGCGCCGTTCACCCACCCTGCACGACTTTCCCTACCGGGGCGAAGGGCGCAAATGCTACCACAAGTGGATAGTGAACGTCACTCCTCCCGGAAGGGAGCACTGCCTCCACGACTGCCTTTACTGCTATGCGAGGGACGCGGTCTATTCCCGCCGCGCCGACGGCGGCATGGTGGTCTATTCCAACCTGGCCTCCGTTGTCGAAAAGGAGTTGGGAGGGTTGAAGCTGTGCCCGCCCGTCTCCATCTCCAACGTGACCGATCCCTGCCAGGACGTTCCCGAACTGCGGCGTGCCGTCAGGGATGTGGTGGAGGTGCTGGTGCGATGGGGCGCAAGTTTCCACGTCATCACCAAGGGGGACCCCTCTTTCCTCTCGCACGTCGAGGGCTTTCCCGGTAGTGGAAATTTCTTCCTGGCGGTTACCATCGAGGGTCCCCCGGAGGTCCTGGCTCTCCTCTCCCCCCGTGCGCCCTCCTACGAGCAGAGGCTCGACGCCCTGCGCTGGGCATCCTCGCTTAGCCTGTCCGCTCTGGTGCGCCTGGATCCAGTGATCCCGCCCCTCTGGCGCGCCTTGTACGGGGAGGGATGGATAGAGAAGGCCGGGGGAGTGCTCGCGGACTGCGCCGATGCTGGTGCGAAGCACGTGGTCAGCTCGACGGGTCGTTTCACGGCATCCACCCGAAACGCCCTGAGAGGCAAGGTGCAGGATATCTCCGCAAATGAGGCGAGGGCCCTGCAGGAAGATTATCCCTACGACCGCTCCTGCACCTCCAGTGGGTACATGCTGCGGCACGATCTGCGCCTCTCCTTCCACCGCGGCATGCGCGCCGCAGCGCGGGCGCAAGGCATGAGCTATACCGTATGCCAGGAGCTGGCAGCGGGGGAGGCGGACACGCCGGGACTCCCCCACTGCGAAGCCTTCCCCATGCCTTTCTCCCGCCGCGTGGGGCCGCGGGAGTTCCAACCCATCCCCGGCTGCAGTGCCGACTGCCACGTCGGCTGCGCGGGACAGGCCGAACCCCCCTGCGGCAGACCGGAACTCGCACTCCCTCAGCCCTACAAGCCGTCCCTGCTCAAGATGCGCCGTGGCCTCTTTGCCTGATGGTCGTAGTTGTCAGAAAGGTCCTCGTGCTGTTGCTTGCGCCATGACCGGCTCGCATTCTTTATCTTCAGCAGGTTCCCTATAATCGTATATGGAAGACCGTTGCGACTCGTCCGGTACAGGCTATCAGGCACTTAACTGGCATATTATGGAAGGAGAAAAACGGTGCATCCCCTTATTGATGAGAACATGGTGGAGACCATCCGGACCTCGGGGAACACCGCTGCGGGACTTCCCGCGAGGATCGAGGTATTAGAGCAACACGGCCTGCCCTATGACCGCGAGGCGGATAATGTCATCGTCTCGGGTTGCCAGATCCTCTACCTCCTCCCTCAGGTACTCTCCTCGCTGGCCCGCGTGCTGGAACATGGCGACTTCTCCTATACCTTTCTCTCCGAGGAATACTGCTGCGGCAACTACCTCTACCGCCCGGCCATCGCGGCCCGCGAGGAAGCCGCCCTGGCGGATTGCCGAGAACTATCGAAGGAGTTCGTCGCCTTGAACCTGCTTAAGGCCAAGGATCTTGGCGCCCATAGACTGGTGATCTTCTGCTCACCGTGCTACCCCATCTACAAGCACGCCTTCCCAGAGGAGGACATCATCTTCTACCCCGCTGCCATCGCCGAGGCCATGGGCAGGATCCCCTGCGATAGAAAGATAGACTACTACGCCGGTTGTTACCGCCTGCATCGCAGGCTGTCGCCCGTGCCCATGGACCTGGACTCCATCGAGGATGTCTTCGACCAGCTGGAGGGGCTGGAGGTACACCGTATAGATGCCCCCCGATGCTGCTACAAACCGGAGGGGGCGGCGCACATAGTGGGAAGCGTCGAGACCGGCACCCTGGTCCACGTCTGCACCGGCTGTTACGGTCAGGCCCTGGCGAGCTTTCCGAGCGACAGCGGCACCGAGGTCCTCATGCTCCCGGAGCTGGTCGAAAAGGCCTTCTGCTAGCACCAAAAAGGAAGGAGGCGCCGAAGCGCCTCCGAAAGGGGAGCTATTAGCCACCGGCGGATAGGGCTATTTCAGGGGGTGGAATGTGCTGATTCCATCTCAT
>CAYHAT010000350.1:0-3868 GCA_964354675.1 uncultured Actinomycetota bacterium
ATGACATTCTTCCTTCCCTCGCGATGACATTCTTCCTTCCCTCGCGATGACAGAGAAAGATATACTGTGTTGGTCGTGGTAGAGTGCCCAGGCACGTGTCCGGGCCTGACCCCCTTGCCTGAGCACTTCTCGGAGCAGAACCATACGTTATAACCTGGATATTCTCTTTGTTTTCTGCCCTTGTTCTCCGCTCTCCCGCATGGGTAGGGTAAAGCGGAAGATGGAGCCGCCGCCTTCTCGGGGCTCATACCAGATCCTTCCACCATGGGCATCCACGATCCTTTTCCCGATATACAGCCCAAGGCCCAGGCCGGGGCTGGAGTGATGGAGAGCTTCGCCCACCTGTTGGAAACGCTCGAATACTCTTTCCTTGTCCTCTTCGGGGATGCCCTCTCCCCTGTCCATCACCGATACAAGGGCTTCCTCTTCCCTGACCTCTCCGCTCACCTCTATTGGGGATCCCGGCGGTGAGTATTTCACCGCGTTTTCCAGGAGGATGATCAACAGGCGCAGGATCTTCTCGGGGTCCATCCATGCCGTGTCCAGGTCCTCCGCGAAGCCCACCTCGATGCGGTTACTACCCCCCCTCGCCAATATCTCCTCCACCGCCCTGTATACCACTGGCTGCAAGGCGGCCTGCTCCCTGGCGAGGGCGAGCAGCCCACGCTCGATGCGAGAGATATCCAGCAGGTCTTCCACCACGCCGGTCAACTGGTCCGTACCCTTCCCTATGGCTTGCAGTGAGGAAACGAGCTCTTCTCGGCTCATTTCGGTCCCATACAGTTCCAGGGCGGTGGCATAGCCTTCCAGCAGGGTGGCCGGATGGCGCAGCTCGTGGGCGGCGATATCCAGGAAGTCCCGGAGCTGCTCCGCCCTGGCTTTGAGTTCGCGCTCGTACCTCTTCTTCTCGGTGATATCCAGGAGTGAGGCTACGCTCTTGCGGATCCCGGGGAGCATGCTGACGTGGATGAGGGTATCGATGACCTGGCCGTCGCCGCGCACTGTACGCGCCTCGTACTGTATGGGGCCCGAGAACTCCCCCTTGAGAAGCCGCAACGAAACGTCTTTGGCGATACCAAGGTCTTCGGGATGGATGAACTCCATGTATTTTCTCTTGCCGAAAACCTCCTCTCCGCTGTAGCCCAGTAGCTTCTGTATCTCCTGGTTGCCGTCGAGGATGGTGCCATCCAATCCTATGATGATCATGGCGGTCCCGGTGGACTCGAAGGTGATCCTGTATATCTCCTCGCTATCCCTGAGTGCCTGCTCGGCAATCTTTTGTAAGGTGATGTCGCTGACGATATTCGTAACCGCTATAGCCTCGCCCTCCTCGTTATAAAGAACGGTGCTCGTTACCTCTCCGATCATCACCGAGCCGTCCTTCCTTAAAAACCGCATTTCGCCTTGGCCCGACTTCAGACCGGAGAAGAACATCTCGGCCGCCTGTCTGGCCTGTTCGACATCATCGGGATGGATGATGTTCAACTGGAAGATATCCCGCCCGACCAATTCATCCGCGCTGTGCCCTAAGATCTCGCACGCCCTCCGGTTAAGGCTTACGGTTCTCAATTCCCTGTCGTAGGTGAGTATCGCCTGTCCCGCATAGTCATGTAGAAGCCGGTAGCGCTCCTCCGAAACTTTCAAGGCTGAGACGAGACGGGCCCGCATCAGGGACTGGCCGAGCTGGCCGGCGAGTATCTCGATGGTGTCCCTGGACTGTTGCGATAGGTCGTCAAAGATGTGTGATGCTACATTGACGCTGCCGACCACCCGTCCCTCAGATTTTATAGGGACCGCGCCGAATGCCCTCAAGCCCTCCTCGACCGTTGGATCGTCACGAGGCAGTTCCCGTTTGTTGCGATCAATGTAGAACGGTGCGCCGGCACTTACCATCCTGGCTTTGACCGAATCCGCGTCATAATGGCTGGCCTTCTCGATAAAGGCATCCGAAAGGCCCGCATGGCATAGCAGGTCGAGACCGCCCGTGTTTTCGTCGACGAGATATATCCCCCCGCTGTCCAGGCCGGTTATCTCCAGGATGGCTCTCAGGGATGCCTCGAGTACATCCGCGATATCGGCGATACCGCTGAGCCTGATGGCCAGGTCCCGTTGTACCCTGACCAATCTCTCGGACTTCTTGCGCTCCGTGATGTTGCGGATCACCGCGATGACCTCGTTTTCGAAAGCGGGCATCATCCTCGCTTCATACTCCAGCTCCCCCTCTGGGAAAGGCAACGAATATTCGAACGATACGGGCGACTTCTTGTTGCTTACCTCTCGAATGGCCATTCCGGCTTGAAGCCCGACGTCATGAGGAAGCACCTCCTGCACCCTCTTTCCCAGGAACTGCTCGGGGAGGAGGTAGAGGTCCGTTGCCTTGCCCGCCCTGTAATCAATGATCGTACCGTCCGATGTGAAGCGGAAAAACAGGTCCGGCAGGGCCTGGAAGATCGACTCCAATTCCTGGCCGGATTGGGCCAGCTTCTCCTCTACGGACTTGCGGTAGGTTATATCCCTGGCGTTGATGACCATGCCCTGCACCCCGGGGTTATCCAGAAGATTGAAAGAGCTTGCCTCGTGGACGCGCCAGGATCCGTCTGCGTGCAGTATGCGCACCTCGATATCGCCGGTAACATCGGGGCGGCCCATGGCATAGGTAAGGGCGGCTGCGGCGGCCGCGACATCATCGGGATGGATGAGTTCCATGAGGTTTCTACCGACCACTTCCTCGGGCTTGTATCCCAGGAGGCGTTCCACCGATGGCCCCGCGTAACTGATGGTCGCATCGGCCTTCAGCACCGTGACCAGGTCAAGGGCGTTCTCGATGAGCAGACGGAAGTGTTCCTCGCTTCGCTTCCGATGTTTCATCTTAGCTCCCCTAAGAAATGTTTTCCATACAGCCCGTACGCTTATCATACTCTTTTTAATGCACTGTATGTATGGCTCGATGTGGCAGTCAAAGCATCAGAACCATGGAAAAAGGGAATATAGAATGCATGCCGTAGAGGAGGGCCGAAGCGGCTTGCCGAAGACTAGTATTGAAAGGATCTGCGAGCAAGGGGGGATGATAATGAAAAGAGATGGAACAAAGCTAGCGATGTTCTCGGCCTGCCTGGCTATCCTGCTGCTGGCGATGCTCCTGGTGGCGGGATGCGGTGGAGCCGCGCAGCCGGAGAAGGTGAGCAAGCCGGGCGAGTACTCCGGCTACTCGGAGCCCGCCTATACGGCCTGGGAGACCACGGCGCAATACGTGCCCATGCGCGACGGCACCAAGATCGCCGTGGACGTGTACCGGCCGACGGAGGGGCCGGAGGGGAAGCTACCGGCCGTGCTCATCATGACCCCCTATCACCGGGCGAGCGTGATGGACGGCGAGGTCCAGGATTTGATGACCGACCCCGCATCCCCTACCCGCACCATCGTCTCCTACGGCTACGTCGTCGTATGCGCCGACATCCGCGGGACGGGCGCCTCGTATGGGACCCGCTTCGGCATCTTCTCGCCCCCCGAGGTCCAGGACGGCAGCGACCTGGTGGACTGGATAGCGGAGCAGGAATGGTGCGACGGCAACGTGGGGATGATGGGCCAATCGTACCTCGCCATCATCGAGTTTATGAACGCCTCTAACAAGAACCCGCACCTCAAATGCATCATCCCCCGCTACTCCGCCCTCGACCTCTACGACTTCGTATATCCCGGAGGCATCCTCGACTTCAACTTCGTCCAGGTCTACGACGTGGCCATGAAGTTGCTCAACGGCAACAAGAGCGCGCCGATGGTGGGGGTCTATCCCAGCAAACCGGTGGACTCAGACACCGACGGGAGCATGCTCGCCGCGGCGACGAAGGAACACGAGGCCAATACCGAC